>JAVBPD010000130.1:0-13949 GCA_031549885.1 Clostridiaceae bacterium | reverse complement strand
AACACTAAAATTCGCAGTTACCTTTTGATTTACAGCAATTGGATCTTGTTTTATATTTGTTGAATTATCTAAATATTTCAAATCACTCATATAGCTAGTTGGGTAATACATTACAAAGTAATACTCTGTTTTATTATTTACAGGTAATTTTTTCCCTAGAATTTCAACTCCTGCCGGTACTGTGTCTGAAGTCAATTCAAGATCAGTAAGGGTTTGCCATCCATTAGACGGTGTTAAGGATTTTATACCCATATTTACTGGAATAGCACCAGCAGCAGGAATTGGGGATGTGGTGTCTTTTTGAGTATCTCCACCTCCAAGTTTATATAATACTTCCTCAAATGAAACACGCACTAATACATCACTATCGCTACTATTTAAAACAGCAACTTGTTTTGTTACTGTTTGCCCTGGTTTCCAATCTGTAGGTGGTATAAATAACTCGAATAAGCTCACTGAGCCATCTGTTATTTGGGCAGTTGCAAAATGGTTTATCCTTTGATCTGTAGATGTAAACCATGCAAATGATGCAGATAAAATTATGCAAAAAGATACTATAGCTGTAATTATAAAAATCGTAGATTTCTTTTTAATAAATTTCTTCTTTAAAATTTTCATTTTTATTTCTCCATTTCTATAAATATTCTTACTATAAGGTTTAAAATAAAGTTTAAATTATTTAGCATTTTTATGAAAAAATTTTAATGCTCTTCCCACAAATGGGATAGTGAAAACTTTCTTACCGATAAACTTATCAGATGAAATTGGTGGATCTTCTACCTTGTTAGCGTCTCCTTTTGTTATAAAAAAGATTTCCTTAGTCTCATTGAATTTATCTTTAATATCTACAACTCTATGAGTTAAATAAAACTTTGAATCAAATTTAGGCATAAATGTGATTATATCTCCTACCTTGATATTTTTTGCATCCATAATTTTAACAATAATTATATCCCCTGATGCAAAGTCATCATGTTTTCCAGCTTTCATGGAATTAGTTAAAACATTATAAAATCTATACCCAAATAAAGATTTCCGTGGATTATTATTTATTGCAAAAATTACTGAAGCTGATAAAATAATCGCTAGGCAAAAATAAAATATAATATTAATAATCTTTAGTATAAAATTCGATTTTGATTTTCTCATTTAAAATTTTCCCCGCAAGCTTAATTTAATAATTTAAAATTATTGTATAAGATTTTATTCTTATTATTTTATTATTTTAAAAATAATTCTAATTATACCCATGAAATATTATATTCATTTGTAATTTTAAGTAAAATAAATATGTATTATTTACAATATTATCGAATAATACCATAAGATATCCCCCTTTATGTTAAACTTTAAATGAAAAATTTACCAAAAAAAAGCTGATCCTACACTTGGTAGAAATCAGCTTTATAATTTTTTTTAAATTGTTCCAAAATCATTAGTATAATAGTCTATTTTATTACCTGTATTATTATCTATTTGTTTAATATATATTGTAATCCAATACTCATTTGAATTGTTATAATCTAGCAATATGGGGCTGCCTGTATCTCTTGACATTGCATCATGAGGTAAGTTTACAGATGTCATATTATATCCTTGATATTCATAATATTGAGGAATGATGCAATCTACTGTATATCCCATATACGTAGGATCTATGGATAAACTAAAATCGCTAAATGGCGGATTATTCTGGGCTAAGCCACTATTTGTGTTTATATTGCTTGTAAACTTTATAGATGATATATCCTCTACTTTTACATTGTTTAATTTCATATATCCTATAACAGGCATATCTACATTTTTTTCACTATCATAATCCATAACAACTTGTCTAATATGAACCATCTTTCCTAAAACCTCAAGAAGTTTAGAATCTTGTAAATAACGCCCATCTGGCAATACCCATGAATAAGAAATAGTAAATTCTTTACCAGCATAATATGCCGGTATGGGTTTTCCTCCATTGAATATCTTATTTATATAGGAAGTATTAAAATAATCATAGTGCTTATTAAAATTATCTAAAATATATGGAGAATTTTTTGTATAAACTGGAGCAGATCCATTTTCAACTAAGAGCCTAGCATTTTTGCCTATTTTAGGCTCTATCTTTTCACCTCCTAATATATGCTCATTTAATCCTAAAGCAGTTGAATCAATAAGAGTTACATCTGCCCAATTATCATACCAATCTCCTACATTTTTAATTTGGTCTATGCCTGCATCTAAAGATTTTGTTGGAATAACACGCAAAGGCCTAATAGCAGTAACTGCAATGCCCATTTCATTCACAGTATTGTTTGCATATACCCATTCAATGCCAACAGTTTTCACATTGGCATAAAAACTATCTTGAGTAAATTCAATAATTGGTTTATCTGGCTCAACAACTCCTTTAATCTTATCATTTGTCCATTTTAAATCATAATTTGGATTTTTTGTAAGTGGAAAACTAAGTGTAATATCTCTTACTGTATCATAAGCGTGTGGCGGTATTGAGGGTATATTATCCCATGGATTAAGCAGAGGTGTTGAAACACTTGCACCTGAATAAGCCTTTGCTCTGACTTTATCGAGGGGGGATGTAAAAGTCGAACTACTAGAATCTTCAAATATTTTTAGTTGAGGATATAGGTTATCTTCAAACTTCCATATGCTAGCATCAAACCCATCTAACTCATAGCCAACCATTTTTTGATAATCTCCCTTTGTGCTATTTGTAAGAAGGCCTGTAATACCATCTATATCTCCTACACCACTTGCTACTTCACGCATAGCTGTAGTTTGTTTATCATAGTAGCAATTTTTATATGTTACTGTATGTGTTTCGTTATTTATTGTATCTTCTACGTTTTGCAAACTAATTCCAGCAAATCCTCCCACATAACGCTTACTTTTATCTATAGAATAGCCTATACTATTATATGCGGCAAAATCCGCAGTATAATTTGGATTAGCAAATGGAGCATCATTGTCAAGACCTCCAACCTCTCCTGCTGCATAACAATTTTCAAAAATTACATCTTTTTTAACCTCCCCTACAAATGAACCCATAAATTTACCACCATTTTTCATACCTACAATAGCAGTAGAATAACAATTGCGTACAGTCAATCCACCACCGTTGTATTTTTTCTTTTCATCATTCCAATAACCTTTGCCATCTAATGCTGGACAGAAGCCACCAATTACACTAACGCCTTCCACACTTCCTTGAGCAAAACAATTTTCAATTATGGCTCTACTTCCCTCATTGTTAAATGAATGCCCTAAAAAAGCTCCTGTTTCACTAGTGCCATATACTGTACAATCAGAAAAACAATTTCTTATCGACTTAAGATAATCAGTACAAGATATAAACCCACCTGAGTGGAAACCAGTGGAAATTACTGTACAATGTATAGCATAACTATTAGCTATGTGTCTAGGCATAACAGTAACAGCGCCTACATGATCCCTTCCATAGATTATATTGTTTATAGAGGCAATATTTTTTATTACTTTATAAGTATTGCAATAGCCAAATACACCAGCAACATTTGTATCGTTAGAGGTATCCTCAGAGTAGCTTTTAGGAACCTCTACCCAGCTATTTTCAACTTTAACATTTTGAATATCACCATCTACAAACCCTGTAGCTGTTCCTACATATTGTTGTGCAATAGTTTTACAATATGAAAAATTTACATCATGCATAACACCGCTGCTTGCTATCAATCTTATAAAACCAATGTTTTTAGAATTTGGGTAATTACAAAGCATATTGTATATAGTATGACCTTGCCCATCAAATTCACCCTTAAAGGTAGAACCAAATACCGTCCAATTATGCTCTCCTCCAAGGTCTATATCGTTCATAAGGCGCACTATAGCACTTTCATTTGTTATATTTACATCTTCAGTTCCATACCCTTTCTTTCCATAATAATGAGCAATCCATGCAAGCTCCTCAGCAGTATATATATTATATATAAATTTTCCCTCTTCTGTTGAAGATTCAGGTGGAGAAGCAGAATAGGTCCCATCCCATGCAGTGGATATCCCTGGTGGAAGTGTTTTCCGTTTAAACAATTCCTCCCACTCACCCTTCTTTTCTTCCCATATGCTCTCTAAATAATCAGCCCAACTTTGCTCTTGTGCAAATACTCGTGGCGATAATAAAAAACTAAATGAAAATAATATCAATATGGTTAATACTATTCTTATTTTATACTTATAATTAAATATCAAAACTTGAGCCTCCTAATCTTTTACTTTAGTCTTAAGAATATCATCTATTTTTTTTAAATCATCATCTAATGGCGAAATATTATTCCACCAAGCATCTCTATAAGCATATGTTAAAGCATTTATTGCTTCTACTTTAACTTGAATTAATAAATTAGCATCTTTATAGTCATCAGGTAATCCATCACTAAGCTTTATATCTGTAAATAAATATGGGTCTGCAACTTCACCGGGATTAAGCAAATCAAGATAATAATAATAATCATCTTTATCCTTAAGCCATTTACCTGTAGGATTTATAACGCTATCATAAAGCTTGATATTTGTTATGAGCTCCTGGCCTATTTCAGCTTTAAGAGGTGCTCCTTCTTTCATCATAACAGGTTGAACTAAAATGCGAACAAATGCTGGGTATGTTCCATAGTTCTTTGCTGTTACTTTCTTATTGTCAAGTGGTTTCCAAGGGTTATCTGGATCAAAAACGTCAACTACTCCCACGGAAAAATCCAATTGACCAGTACTAAATCTATTAGTTATCTCATCTTTTGATGTAAACCATGAGTATGTGTTATTAATTATTAGAACGCCTGAGCAAATTAGCGTCACAATAAAAAACAATATCATTAAATTTATTTTTCTGTCATTAAAATGAGACACTAAAATCCTCTTCTTTCTATAAATTTTCTATATTATGGTGCACTGCTGCACACACTACTACTCTTGCATCGTCATATTCATCAGAACAAGTTGAAAATATGATTATAGAGTCATCAGGCAGTAAATCAATATTTCTCCAATGAATTGACGTATTCTTTAACATAGCTACAAAATTATCTTTATCCGATAAAGATGTGAATTTATATTTATAAAAGTCACTGGTTACATCAGTGATAGCACATGAAAATATATCTAGTTTATAAGTTTTTTCAGGAGTATACAGCCAGCCATATAAATTATTTATAAAAAAATCACGCTCTTTGAACATATTAATTTGTCCAAACATGTCACCATTTTTCATATTATGGCCATATATCACATTGTTGAAATCACTAAAATCTTTGCAAACTCTATAATCTAAAAATAAACATCCTGCTTTAGATTCTTCTTTTTTTATAGAATGATCTACATAGTAGCTATTGTCATTGCCTTGTACAACTGGATAGTTTATCTTAGTTTCTGGAATCACAAGCCAAGCTATTATTTCTGAGTTATCTTCATGTATTAAATTAAAATCCATAAGAGGGTATTCTTTTTTAAAGGTAAAATCTGTCAAATTATATATATAGCTTGGTTTTTCTATACTTTTAAGGTCTGATGTATCCCATTTCTTGTTTTCATCGTAGATAAAATATATACATGAAATTAAAATGAGAAATGAAATTAAAATGAGAATATTAATAATATTTTTTTTCATGTTTTAACCTATAGTGAATTAGCATTGTGCCTTTTAATGATAAACAGCATAATTATTACAAACATCATACATACAGATAAAATATATAGCCACTTTTTTATAATTTGTCCTGTTTTTGGCAAGTCCGAGGCTTCCTCTTTTATAGCGGTAAATTTCCAGATGATTTCTGCAACGCTTTTATTATAGAAAAGCTCCTTAGGAATGTTTTCATCAAGTTTAACAGTAATATTAAGCACTGCGCTATCTCCATAATAATATTTGCCTAAAGGAAGTGAATTAGTTACCATATTTATGCCATCATCACCATATAACCTTCCACTGTATATTTCCTTTTCATCAAGTTTTAAATTTAGAGAAATCTTATCTAATAAATCTATAGGTCCAGTACTAAATAATGGCTTTGATGACATAAATAATTCAAAAGATTGGTTATTCTCTATATTTTCTATAATTAACGATCTATTTATAACGTCTCCAGCTTTCATCCTATCTGCATACATGATGTAATCTCCATTTACATCCACATATATACCATTTTCATCACCTATTAAAAGTCCATCTGGAAAGCTAACATTGCTTCCATAAGAAGGCTTGCAGAACAATATAATGGTAAATACAAGAACAAAGATGAATTTTTTTATAAAAGACATTATATACCTCCTGCATATTTTAATAAGCACAATATTTTGTTAACGCATCAAGCAATGTTCCCGGCTCAAGTGCCCAACCAGTTTTTGAAATTAAAGCATCAGTTGTATTTTGAATGGCATCCATAAGAACTATTAAATCTAAGTCCAAAAGTGCATATTCATCTCCTGCATCTTGGGCTAAAGTTATGCTGTTTGTTAAATTTGGCGAAATAGTTCCAGCTAAAAGCCTATCAATTAAATAAAAATATCCATCTTGTTCATTGTAATACCATGTATTATCTTTGATTGCTGTATACACATCTGCAGAATAATCAATTAATATTTTGTTATCTGATAAAAATTCGTCTACCTTGGCAGCTGATTGTGGGGTTGCAGGTATGTCCTTTGGTGTGTAAGGTGGTTTTCCCACTCTAACATTTTGACCAGCCCAGTCTTTTTGTATCTCATCTCTCTTTGTAAAATAATAATAATTAACATTGCTTAAAGTTAATATATTTGCATCAACTTTAAAATCTGCAGTTACCTTTTGGTTTACATTTTTCACCACTCCTAAGTCATCTGTATAGCTAGTTGGATAATACATTACAAAGTAATACTCTGTTTTTTTATTTACCGTTAACTTTTTCCCTAGAACTTTAACGTCTTGTGGTATTGTAGTTGAAGTTAAGGCAAGTCCGCCAATTTCACTCCATCCATTAGCTGCTGTTAAGGATGTTATTCCCATATTTACTGGAATATCACCATTTGCAGATGTTGCAGATGTTGTTGTTTTTTCAACTCCTCCATTGCCAAGCTTGTATAACACTTCCTCAAATGAAATACGTACAAGCACATCGCTATCACCATTATTTGCAACAGCAACTTGTTTTGTAACAGACTGCCCTGGTTTCCAATCTGTAGGTGGTGTAAATAGCTCAAATAAACTTACTGAGCCATCTGTTATTTGTTCAGTTGCAAAATGGTTTTTTCTCTCATCTGTAGAGGTAAACCATGCATAAGATGCTGACAAAATCATAATGCAAGATAATGCAATTGTTACGAGGGATATAATAAATTTCTTTTTTGACTTTTTCATATATATTTCTCCTTGTATACTTTGTTTAATAATTTTATTATTAAATTTCTTCTATATGGTTAATATAAAAATCACCTATAATTATTAACCATTAACATTGAAATGAATGTTATCATAAACATTAAGCAAACTATTATATTACTACGAAGAAAATTTAATATTCCACCTATAAAAGGTATGGTAAATATTTTTTTACCAATAAGCATTGTAGATGAAATAGGTGGATCTTCTGAGTTGTTTATATCTCCTTTTGTTACAAAAAACGTGCCTTTATTTTGATTAAGTTTATCTTTAATCTCAACAACCCTATGAGTTAAATAGGATTTAGAATTATTTCCAGGCACAAATGTGATTATATCTCCAATTTTAATATCTTTTGCATCTGTAACTTTTATGATAATCATGTCTCCTGCACCAAAACCATCTTTTTTTCCAGAATTCATGGAATTAGTTAAGATATTGTAAAATCTATATCCAAAGAAAGATTTTTGTGGGTTTTGATTTATTGCAAAAAACATTGAAATTACCAATATAATCCCCATAAAGCAATAAAACAAAATGTTAACAATCTTATTAAAAAAATTTAATTTAAACTTTCTTGTCCTCTTGTGCTTATTAATAAATAAAAATATATTTTTTTTATTTGATTGTATGTTGCACTTCTTTCTTCTTACAAGAATTTAAATCACTCCTTTTTTTACTATATGATTTTTAATCATATGCATATTATTATCAATAAAAATAAAAAAATTCAAGATTCGATTAATTAATTTTAAAATGCATCATAATTTTATATAAATATTCAAATAAATTTAAATACTGTTAAAACAACAGCATAAGCTTAATCTCTAAATAAAAACCAAAAATAACCAAAGCAAAAATAGTTCTTACTTAAGCAAGAACCCCTAAATGGAACAATTCTTTTGTAAATATGTGTTATACTATAATTAACATTAATATATTGAAGGTGAATTTATGCTTGAATTTCCTGAGGTCAATGTGCTAGCTAAACAATTAAATGAAACAGTAAATGGTAAAAATATTGTATATGCTGTAGCAAACAGCTATCCACATAAACTTGCTTGGTATTTCGATGATCCGGCTAATTATTGTAAAAAGCTTACTGAAAAAACCATTGATGAAGCTTATTCATTTGGTGGCCGTCTTGAAATTAAAATACAAGATGTAATTCTAAATTTTCATGATGGTGTTAATCTGCGGTTTTATAACAAGTTTGAAAAAAAACCTATAAAACATCAATTATATCTATCCTTTGATGATGGCTCTGCACTTGCTGCAACAGTTGCCATGTATGGCGGCATTTGGTGCTGCAGGCCAGATGAAATTGAAAACGATATATATTATAAAGCTGCAAAAGAAAGCATCTCTCCATTATCAGATGAATTTAATTATGAATATTTTAAAACTCTTTTTAATGAAAAAAGCTTAAAGATGAGTGCCAAAGCTTTTTTGACAACAGAACAAAGAATCCCAGGACTTGGGAATGGCGTTTTGCAAGATATTTTGTTAAATGCTAAAATTCACCCAAAGAAAAAAATTAATACCCTTACAGAGGAACAAAGACAAGATATTTTTAATAGCATTAAAAATACTCTTTCAGAGATAATTGACAATGGTGGGCGAGATACTGAAAGAACTTTATTTGGAGATTTCGGTGGATATATAACTAAGCTTAGCAAAAATACTATTTTCTCTCCTTGTCCTAATTGTGGTGGTCACATAAAAAAGGAGAATTTTATGGGCGGAAGCATTTATTACTGCGAAAGTTGTCAAAAAATATAAAGAAAATAATAAAAGAACTATACATAAATCTAGCTGTATAGTTCTTTTATTATGGGGTAGTTGGAGCATCCTGACATGGATGCTGGCATTACCCCTAATGTTTAAGAATTTTCTAATATTTTCTGCTGTACTGTCTGCATCAATTCCAACTACAAAATCTAATATATCATCATTTGTTCCTCATAAGCTTTTCTTTCATCTTTTGTCATTGTTCCTAATTTTTGGGTTCAGTTTTAGCCTTGTCTTCAATTTTTTTGTGACTTTCAAGCGCTTTTTTAACTTCTTTAGATACAATTGAACCAAGTTCTTTTTACTATAAAGCCGCTCTTTTTTCTTGCCTTCATCTTCTAATGTTTCATTTACAATTGTTAAAAGTCCATTCCTTAATACAGTCTATATTTATAATCTTCTGGAGTTTTTATGCGTTCATTCTTTTTAATACAGTCCTCAATTAATTCTTTTAATTTATTTGCAGTTTTTAATGTAACTGTTCCGTTTTCTGGTACAAGATATTCAAATAGTGGGAAATCTTCTTTAAAATGATCCTCATACTTATTTCGATAATTTTTAATAATCTTGCCTGCCTCGGGTTCCCAAGCTAAAATGCCCATTTACTTAATCATCTCCTCAATTATATCATTATAAGATTTTATTGACTCTGGAAAGTATTTTTGCATAATTGCAAGTGATTCTGGTTGTGTTATATATGCAGCTGTTATCTCTGCAAACATTTCCTTACTTGTTGCATCATCTTCTCTAGTATGATATTTTGCCCCATGACCAATGCCTAAGGGATAATCTTTACCTGTTGCATATTCTAACCAATCTGATATATCTGAATTTTCAGTCTTTTTTAATGCCTTAAGTTCATCAAGTATTTTAGCATTAATAGCAAGTTAAAATTATATGCTAAAACATCTATTAGTTCTCCGTTATATGAAGTAACGAGTTTTAAAATGAACGTTGAAAAGACGACCTTGACTAAAATTATAATCCAGAATAAAAATTAGTAGGATCAAATGGATAACTGTTTGAATACTTTGTTTACTTCAAATAAAAGGTATAGTTTTTAATTAAACAATGTACAAATTATGCATTTTTTGCTTCTATGAATACTATAAACACTATGAATTTTTATAGTATAGTTAATTACACGGATGCTCCAACTACCTCATTATTGAAAAATAAGCTCTATCTTAAAACCCTTTAAGCTAGAGCTTACTTTTCAAAGATATTAAACTTTTAAATTTATAGTATTTTAATAAAAGCTTATACCCTCTAGAGTTTTTAATATTTTCTAATTCTTTTTCTTTATTTAAAAACTTTTCTTCAGAAGATAAAAGCCTTCGTTCAAAATCATCTCTTTGACCAATTGCAGCATTATAATGATTTTTATAATTTTCAAGCGATTTTTCAGCATCCTCTAATTCTCTTTTTATCCTATCTCTTTCACTTATTAAGCTCTGCAATTCATCTTCTTTTTCACTTTTATATTTGCAATTATTTTCTAAAGATCTTTGTGCATTGATCAATTCACTTCTTAAAGATTTATTTTCCAAATCTACTAAATAATATGCTCTCTCATATTGACACACTATTTCTGAGATGTTTTCCTTTGTTTTTTTAAATCTTATAGCATAATCAGTTAAAAATGAACAATCAAAATCCACATCTCTTATAAAACCACAAGATGCAAATATTTTTGCCCAATAATAAGTGGGGTTAACATTAAAATGCGAAGGTTCTCCATATCCTGTTGGAGTCGATGTAAATATGAAATCTTCTGTAAATTTGCATAAATTTTCTATAGCAAGCCTTCCATCTTTTGCAGAAAGATGCTCAATTACTTCAATGGAAATTATTAAGTCATATTTTTTATCAAGCGGCTCTATTATAGATCCTACTTTACAGTAAGGCTTAATATCTTCCCTCACTTTGCTTATAGCATAATCAGATATATCTATTCCATAAGCGGACACGCCTCTATCCCTTAAAGCTGCAACTAAATAGCCTGAAGCGCAACCTGCATCAAGCACAGTAGTGGGTCCAATATCTTTTACAATTCTATCTGCAATCAGCCCAAAGAATTTTTCCCAATGCTCTTTTTCATCATATGGAATTGTATATGTTTTATAATAAAATTCATCATATTTAAATGTGTTCTCCAAAATATCTCACTCCTTCACATTCTATGATGCCCAATTAATGTTAATTTAACTGTGCTTTTAAAATTGGAGTTAAGAATTTCTATTATCTTCTTTGATGATTTATCATACTTGCTAAATATCCTGCTCCAAACCCATTGTCAATATTAACAACACTTACACCGCTTGCACAAGAGTTAAGCATTGAAAGAAGTGCAGATAACCCGTTAAAAGAAGCTCCATATCCTATACTTGTAGGAACTCCGATAACCGGACAATCTGTTAATCCTCCTATGACACTTGTAAGTGCTCCTTCCATTCCAGCAATTGAAATAATAACCTGAGCTTCCATAATCACATCAAAACGAGAAAGAAGCCTATGAATACCTGCAACACCAACATCATATAATCGAACAACTGAATTGCCAAGTACTTCAGCTGTAAGAGCTGCTTCCTCAGCCACTGGCATATCGCTTGTGCCTCCAGTTGCAACAATAATTTTCCCTATACCATCGGGTTCAGGTATTCTGCCTATTATTCCAATACGAGCCATTTGGTGATATTGCAAAGGTACACTTTTTTGTACTATATCAGCTGCTTCTTGTGACATTCTTGTTATTAAAATTTGATTTTGCCCTTTATTAAGCATAGCTGTGGAAATGCCTACTATTTGTTCAGGAGTTTTCCCTGCTCCATATATTACCTCTGGAATGCCTTGGCGCAAATGACGATGGTGATCAAGCTTTGCATATCCTAAATCCTCAAATGGCTCTATGCACAGTTTTAATAAAGCATCTTCTGGAGACATTTCTCCGGCTTGAATCTGTTTTAATATGTTTAATGTTTCCTTTTTATTCATTTTATTTATTTTACCTTCCTTCTAAATCAAGCAAAACTGATGAAAAATATGGTTTCACAACTTTTATAATGTCTATTCTTTTATTTAATACTTCATTCATCTGATCGTGAGGAAATTGCAATTTTGCAGATTCATCAAGTACACGTACTCTAAAGTCAGTAAACCCAAGTGAAAATATTGCATCTTCCGCTTTCTCTACTCGTTTAAGCAATCCTTCAGTAATTTCACGGTTTAATGGTATTCGTGTGGCAAGGCATGCATAGGATGGTTTATTCCATGTAAACAATCCAGCTTCTTTTGAAAACCTGCGAACCTCATCTTTTGTAATGCCACATTCTCTTAAAGGTGAGCGAACTGAAAGTTCTGTTAATGCTTTCATTCCTGGGCGATCAAAAATATCATCAGATGCATTTGTCCCATCAATTATAATATTAATTCCATCTGAAATAGCTTGTTTCTTTAAACTAGAAAATATAGCTGTTTTGCAATAGTAACATCTATTTGGCGGATTTAATATAACTTCTTTATTATCCAAAATATTCTTTTCAAGCACAGTTATTTCTGCTCCAATTCGTTTAGCAAGCCTATATGCATCTTGAAGTTCAAATTCTGGCTGAAACACCGTTTTTACAAAATATGCTTTTACTTTAGCTCCATATTTAAGTCCTGCATAAAGCAAATAAGATGAGTCAACACCACCTGAAAAACCTAGTGCAACTAAAGGATTCTCTTTAAAAAATAATTCTAATGTCATAAATAAACATCTCCTTAAAATAAAAATGACACCAAAGTCTTGCGCATTCTGTAAACGCAACATACCTTAATGGCATCATGAATAACCCCTATAAATTTTATATACTTATTTACATATTTCAATAAATTAAAATTTTTTTATCATTTTTTATTTAAACATATTTGCACTCTCTTTGTCAATCCAGATTTATAATTATTTTTCTTTGCTCAATTAGCAATACCGCCTTACTTTTTTACAATACTGTACATATTCATCGCCAAATTTCTTTTTAAGGAATATTAAAAGCCCTGCTGTGCATAAAACAACCCCAGCCCATTGCAAAAGCGTATTATTCCACAATAAAGATGTTGAAATCAAGCTATGATGGAATGTCTCAAGTATAACTTCCATGCTCCATAAAATTAAGAAAGGAACCAAAACTAATTCCAATGCTTTTTCATGCGGTTTCTTTCCTTTAGCAATCACAAATACCTTCACACCTTGGCGCATTAGCATTACAGTTCGACCTAAAAACAACAACCAGAAAACACAAAACAATATAAAAGCAATAATTTCAATCATGTTTTACCTCTCTTTCAGCTCTTTTAACTACAACCTGAAAAAATTGCAGTTTTAAAGGTTACAGATTTTTAAAAAAAATTTTTAGACAAGTTTTTATCGAAAAAAAATTATTGTAGATTTAAATTTAAATTTTTTTGGATTAACTATATAGCAAACAGCCCTAAACTCATTCTGCTTTTTAAGAGGGTTTTCGATAAATTATGACTATTTAATTTTATATCCTTTTTTAATTATATTAAAATTTATTTTTTATAATAAACCTACTTTATCTTTATCATTTCCCCAATTGTATTTGCTTCCAATTTTTTTAATATCTTCTCATCTATTATATTTTTTTCAATATAATATCCCATGTCATCTTTGTTATATTTAACTTTAAAGGCCTTTTTTATCTTTCCTCTCATATCTTTTCCTGCAAAATTTGCAGCTTCTGTCCTTTTAAAGGATGCAACAATGTTA
>JAVBPD010000096.1:0-8551 GCA_031549885.1 Clostridiaceae bacterium | reverse complement strand
AAATGAATGCAATACAGATGAAGATGTAGACTATATAATTCATTGGCTACCAATTGTCATAAGAAAATTAAGAGAATCAAAAAAACCTGCATTGTTCTCTTTATTCTCAGATACAAGGACGTTAGAAGATCCAGATAAATAATATTTAGGCAACACATAGGCTAATTAATTAATGATTAGCCTACTCTTTTGAAAATTTATAACATCTATACCTATTGTAAAAGTAGTTTTAATATGATAATATAAATTTATATATGAAAAGCTTTCCAGAGGTGAGGTAATGCATGTAGGAATAAAAGAAGTGGCAAAGAGGGCAGGTGTTTCAATTGCAACAGTTTCTAGAGCCCTTAATAATGAAAAATATGTTAATGAAGAGCTCCGCATAAAAATATTAGCTATTGCAAATGAATTAAATTATGAACCGAATTATATGGCAAAGAGCCTTCTAAAAAGAAAAACCAACATCATTGGTGTAGTAGTCTCAGACATTGCAACTAGCTTTTTCTCTACTATTTTAAAGAGTATTGAGCGCTGTGCATCTGAAAGAAATTACAACATTATGATTTGTAATATTGATGAAGATCTTGAAAAAGAAAAAAAATATTTAAGTGTTTTTAAGCAAATGTGCGTTGATGGAATTTTATTAACACACGAAAAACTAGATAATAACCTTATCGAGCAGCTTAAAACCATGTCACATATAAAAATGCTTGCATGTAGTTGTATAATAAAAGGCTTTGATTGCCCAAGCGTTAATATTGATGATTTTAAAGCTTCTTACGATGCTATTAAGTATATATATCAATGTGGTCACAGAAAAATAGCTTACATTGGAAGCAATTTAAGCGAATACACTGTTGGACAACAGCGTTTAAACGGAGTTAAAGCTGCATTTTTAAATTATGGAATAAAAGATGAATATATAAAGCTTTCAACCTTAAAACTTGCAGATGGTTACAAGATGACAAAAGAAATTTTAACTTCATATAGAGATAATTTGCCAACTGCTATTTTTGCAGGCAGTGATGATTTAGCTGTTGGTGCTTTAAATTGCATTATAGATTTTGGATATAAAGTTCCTGGTGATATAGCTATTGTAGGTTTTGATAATAGCATCATATCAGGATATGTAAGACCAAGCTTAACTACAGTGGAACAGCCAATAGAAGAGATAGGTTATTTATCTGTTTCAACTCTCATTGATATGATTGAAAATAAACTGCCATTTATGAGTAACATTATACTTCCTCATAAAATAATGGAAAGGGAAAGCTGTGTAAGGCATTACAATTTGTAGTGCAGGAGAAAGGAAATAAATGTGAAAAATATTGATGTTTTACTTATAGGTACGCCGAATGTTGACATTGTTTCAGGAAAATATGATAACTTTCCAAATCCAGGTGAAGAAATTAGAGTATCAAATATTGATATATGCCTTGGAGGAGGAACTGGAATAACAGCAATAGGACTTGCAAAATTAAACTTGAAACCCTTTATATTGTGTTCAATTAAGAAGGATTTCTTTGGAAAATTTGTTTTAGATGAATTAAATAAAGAAGGTGTTGAAACTTTAATTAAAGATTCGTCTAATGATACTGGAATCACAATTGCTTTAGATGCTCATAAAGATAGAAGATTTATTACATTTGATGGTTCTGTTTATGATACTTCGCTATCTGATGTATCTGAAAAGCTTTTTATAAACACAAAACATGTGCATTTAACTAACTTTAGAGGAATAAGGGATTATGATTTATATATGAATTTTATAGAAAAAGCAAAATCATATGATATATCAGTTTCTCTTGATGTAGGTTGGGATGATTCAGGTTTATGGGATAAATGTGTATTAGACATAGCAAAAGAATTGGACATGTTTTTTATTAACGAAACTGAAATAAAGCATTATTTAAGAAAAGATACAATTGAGGAATGCTTCCGATATTTACTTAATAGTAAAATTAATGCAGTTGTTAAATTAGGTCATAATGGATCAGCCTTTATTAAAGATTTTAAAATTACTAGAGTTTCTACAATTAAAGTTAATGCAGTTGATTCAACTGGGGCAGGAGACTCCTTTAATGCTGGTTTTATTTATGGATATTTAAATAAAATGGAAATAAAAAAGTGTTTACAAATTGCAAATATTTGTGGAGCTTTGTCTGTTGAAGGATATGGAGGATATTCAAAATTTCCTAATTTAGATACTGTAAATGAAAACTTAAAAAAATACTATAATTGATTTGGCATGGAGGTATATTATGAAATTGGTTATCATAGGTGGTGCAGGTGTACGCAGTGTGTTTTTTACAAATGGACTAGCTTTAAAATCTGACAAAATGAATATAGATGATCTTGTCTTATTTGATATAGATGAGAAAAAACTAGAGATAATGGGCGCACTTTGCATACATGCTGCAAAACTTGTAAATCAGAATTTAAAGGTATCTATTAATACAAATTTTAGAGAAGCTGTTAAAGGTGCAGATTATATTGTTACTACTGTTAGAGTTGGCTTTGATAAATCTAGAGTTGTTGATGAAGAGATTTGTTTAAAGAATGGTGTTTTAGGACAAGAAACAACAGGTGCAGGCGGTTTTTCAATGGCACTTCGCACAATACCTGTAATGCTTGAGTATATGAAGATAGTACAGGAAATTGCTCCAAATGCCATTGTGTTTAATTTTACAAATCCATCTGGACTTGTAACTCAAGCAATGCGTGATGCTGGATTTAATAATGTTCTTGGGATATGTGATGCTCCAAGCTCAACTAAAATAGCCATGGCAGAATACTTAAATGTTCCATCGGAAAAGCTTTTCACACAGTTTGCAGGGTTAAACCATCTTTCATTTATTACAAGCGTTCAATTAGAAGAAAAAGAGTTGCTTCCGGATCTTTTAAAAAATGATGATTTTCTTAAAAACATAAAGGAATTCTCTATGTTTGATCCTGAACTTATAAGAACCATAGGGCACCTGCCAAATGAGTATTTATATTATTTTTATTATAAAAATAGATCGTTAAATAATGTAAAAAATTCTTTTAAAGCAAGGGGAAGAGTGGTTTATGAAAATAATATAAAAATGTTTGATTCACTTAGCGAATTTAATAAAAATACACAGATTGATAAAATGATGGGTACTTATTTAAGATTTATGTACAATAGGGAATCCACTTATATGAATACTGAAACTAATTCAAAGTTAAAACATAAGGAATTTGATGGGAAAATGCCAGATTCAGAAGGATATGCTGGAGTTATGATGAACTATTGTATGGCTCTTGCAAACGATTGTGATAGGGAAATGGTTTTATCAATTCCTTGTGAAGACAGTTATTATGGGTTAAAGCCTGCAGATGTTATGGAAGTTACTTGCATTATAAATAAGAGTGGAGCAAGAATTCAAAGGTTTGGAGAATTGTCTACACCTGCAATGGCATTAATAAATTCCATTAAACAATATGAAAATTTAACTGTAGAGGCAGCAATTAAATGTGATAGCAGGGCAGCTATAGCAGCTCTTACAGTACATCCACTTATAAATGATTATGAAGTTTCTAAGGCTTTATTTAATGATTTACTCATTGGAAATAAAGAGTATTTAAAAAATTGGTTTTAATTTATTAATTTAGGAGGAAATTTATGAGAAAATTTTTAAGTTTACTGTTGACAATTGCTTTATCAGGTGCAATGATGGCAAGCTGTTCTGGCGATCAAGCAAGTTCCTCTGATACTACTAATGCTCAAGGTAATACTACTACTGAAACTAAACAAGATACTACAGCAGCAGCTCCTACTTCAAATTCAAGCAAAAAAATAGTAATTTATACTGGTAGCGGTCCAGAAATAACAGAGCCTATATATGCTCTATGGAAAGAGAAACATCCTGATATTGAAATTGAAGAGGTTAAAGGCGGAACTGGTGAACTACTTGCTAGAATAAGCGCTGAAAAGGGCAATGCTGGGGGAGATGTTCTGTGGGGTGGAGATACTTTCCTTTATATGTCAAGCCCTGATTTATTTGCATCATATGAATCAAAAGAAGAAGCATCTATGATTTCAGTTGATCCAGATCATAAATGGCATGCATATGTAATTATGCCTCAAACTATTTTAGTTAATACTAAGCTTTTAACTGATGAGTCTCAATATCCTAAAACATTAAAAGAATTAACTGATGAAAAATGGGCAAAGGATAAAATTGCACTTGCAGATCCTGCAAAATCTGGTACAGGTGTTTCAATTGTAAAAGGAATGGCTTCTTTATATGACTGGGAATATGTTAAGGGTGTTTTAAAGAATTCAGAAGTTTATCCAAGTTCTGATGCTATGTTTGCTGCTGTAAAAGATGCTACAAACCCTATTGGATTTATAAATGAAGATTTAGGTTTTAAATGGGAACAAAGCGGAGAACCTGTA
Source organism: Clostridiaceae bacterium (assembly GCA_031549885.1). Taxonomy (GTDB): domain Bacteria; phylum Bacillota; class Clostridia; order Clostridiales; family Clostridiaceae; genus WQUF01. The sequence goes on along the minus strand of JAVBPD010000096.1, from coordinate 4,128 downwards.
AAAAATATTTATCCAGAAGATGGGGTAACGTATAATGTTGAAGCATGTGGAATCATTGAGGGAGCAAAGAATGAAGAAAATGCTAAATTATTTATAGATTTTATTTTAAGCAAAGAAACTCATGAAGTGCTTCAAAATGTTATTAAAAGGCGTTCAGCTAGAAAAGATATGTCGCCTCCAGAAGGATTAAGCGATTTAAGTAAATATAAACTTATAGAATCTAAATTTAAATCAAAAGATGAGGTTTTAACAAACTTTGAACAAGCTCTTGAGGCTGTGAGATAAACAATTAATAAGTATTTACTTGAAGTGGTGTTTCAAACTGGTTACATATATTTGAGACACCACTTTTAATACAATTGTTTTTTAAATAAAAGGAGGGAAAAAATGATTAAGCGTTTAAAGGATCCTTGGATTTATTTCGTTATTATATGTGTAATCATATGTGCTATAGGGATTATTTTGCCAATGTTTTGGATTTTTCTAACTTCGATTTTGTCAAAAGATGGTGGACTCACTGCTAATAATTTTGTAAGTTTTCTTACTCAAAGGCGTTCTATTGAAGCTATAAAAAATAGCTTTTTAATTACAGGCATTATAGCTCCTATAACCATATTAATAGGAGTTCCACTTGCATATGTTATGGCTCGATTTAGATTTAAAAATAAAAATTTAATAATTTCTCTTATAACAATGGCTTCCTGTGCGCCGCCATTTTTAGGGGCTCAAGCTTGGGTTATACTTTTAAAGAGATTTGGTTTTTTTAATTGGCTTATAAATGCTTTAACAGGAATTGATGTACCTTTTAGTTTAAAAGGAGTTCCTGGAATCGTATGGGTAAATATTTGGCCACTTTCAGCACTTGTTTTTTTAATGTGCTATGAAACATTTTTAAATCAAGACCCAGCACATAAAGAGGCTTCTTTAAGCCTTGGAGCTAATAAAATAATGACTTTTTTAAGGATAGAATTGCCACTTGCCTTACCTGGAATATTAACTGGACTTTTAATGTCTGCCCTTGGTGCCTTTTCAGACTTTGGAGCTCCTTATATGCTTGGAGGAGAATTTCCAGTTATGCCTGTTTTAATATATTCTGAATTTGTAAGTGAAGTTGGAGGGCAGATGTCTAAAGCTGCAACTGCTGGTATTATTATGCTCACTGTGGCAGGATGCCTTTTAGCTCTTCAAAGAATCATCCTAGCTGGAAAAGTCTATTCATCAGTGTCAACAAAGAGATATTCAGAAGAAGCTTTAAAGCCTATTCCTAAGACAATTGTAAACACTGTGATTTTTTTATATACTTTAATTTCATTTATGCCACATATTACTTTGCTAGTTTATTCGTTTTTTCAATTTAAAAATGGAAAACCAATAATCAATATGACTCCAAATAATTTTCCTATTCCAATTTTTACACTTGCTAATTATCAAAATTTATTTACCCATTATTATAGACCAATATTTATGACTTTATTTATGTGCTCATTTGCTACAATTTTAAACATTGTATTTGGAATAGGTATTGCATATATAATTGTAAGAAAGCGATATAAATTTTTTGCACCATTTTTAAATTTTATGATCATGGTTCCATATGTGGTTCCAGGAATGACATTTGCAATAGGTTATATTGTTGTATTTAATAAGCCGCCTATTGTATTAACAGGAACATGGATTATACTGGTGGCATCTTATTTTATACGTAAACTTTCATTTTCTGTTAAAAATGCTGAATCAGCTCTTTATCAAGTTCATCCAGCGCTTGAAGAAGCCGCTCTTATTTCTGGAGCAAAACCTGTAAAAGCTTTTTTTGATATTACTTTAAAGCTTATGATGGGGGGAGTTTTGTCTGGAAGTGCCCTTGCATTTATACAGATCATGACTGAGTTTAGCACGAATATTATGCTTTACAGACCGCCTTGGGAAAATATGGTCGTAGTCATATTTCAAAAGGCAATGTCTGCAAATACTGATTATGGAATAGCTGCATCTATGGCTGTGCTTCTTATGATTTTTGTATTTGTACCATTATATTTACTTTCAAATGCAGGTAGAAAAGGGGTTAATGCTAAAGAAGCTGCACAAACAAAGGGGGTCATGAATTATGAGTAATGTTATGGAATTAAAACCAACTTCTATTACAATTGATAATGTTGTTAAAAAATTTGGAAATAATAAAGTATTAAAAGGTATAAACATAAAGATTAAACCTGGTGAATTTTTTACACTTCTTGGCTCATCAGGTTGTGGTAAGACTACTCTTTTGAGGATGATTGCAGGTTTTGAGGATATAACTTCTGGCAAAATACTATTTGACAATAAAGATATATCCTCTCAAAATCCTTGGGAAAGAAATGTTGGCTTTGTTTTTCAAAATTATGCTTTATGGCCTCACATGAATACCTATGACAATATTGCTTATGGTCTTAAAATGCGTAAATATTCAAAGGAGTTAATAGATGAACGAGTTAAATGGGGTATTTTAGTGGCAGGACTTGAAGGACTTGAAAAAAGATATCCAGGTCAAATGTCAGGAGGACAGCAACAGAGGATAGCCATAGTAAGAGCCTTAGTTATAAAACCTCAGGTACTTCTTTTAGACGAGCCTTTGTCAAATTTAGATGTTAAGCTTCGTATTAAAATGCGCAAGGATATCAGAGATTTGCAAAGAACTGTTGGAATAACAGCAGTTTATGTAACTCATGATCAAGAAGAAGCCCTTGAAATATCAGATAATATAGCAGTTTTTGAAAGTGGAGTTGTAAAGCAAATTGGTTCTCCAAGGCAAATCTATAAAAATCCTGAAAATAAATTTGTAGCAGGATTTGTAGGAGTTAGCAGTTTTATTGAAGGAAAAATTGTAGATGGAAATTTTTATACTAAAAATAAAAAGCATATTGTTTTAAAAGATAAAATACAAATGGAAAATAGTGATGCAACTTTATGTTTTAGACCTGAAGGTGCAGAAATTTTAAGTGTGAAAACTGAAGGAGCAATTTTAGCAGTTAAGAAAAGCGTTAGTTATAAGGGTAGCAATATTACTTATGTTTTAGAAATTGATGATGGTGTTCTTTGTACTGTAAACTCTGATGAGGAATTTGATGATGAAAGTACATTATGGTTAAAAATTAATAAATTTTCTTTTTTTAAGGAATGATCTTTATGAAAAATATTAATATTGGAATTGGTTTAAATGCAGACTGGATTAATGGGGATGATGAAAAATTTAGGCATTGTTTAAATCTAGCAAAAGCTTCAGGTGGAAACAGTTGTGAAATTATTGCTCATTCTATGGATGTTTTTGCAAATGGGAAAATTTTAAAAAGTAGACTTAATGATGTGAAAAAAGTACTTAGTGAATTTGATTTTAATTATACCATGCATATGCCATACTCGTTTGATCCACATAAAGGTTATATTAATGAGAATATAGCCTTTTTTAAGGAATGTATAAATTTTGCACGAGAGATCAATATATCTTGCATTACTGTTCACTCAAGTGAAATTAACATTTATGATGAAGATGAGCTTATTAAAAATGTAAATATTTATAAAGAAATAGGGGAGTTTGCAGAAAATATACAGATAGGAATTGAAAATATTTATTATCCAAAAGAACCAAAAGAATGCAGAGACTATCTAGGAGTTAATCCTAAAGTTTTAAAAAATCACATTCAAAATATAAATATGAAAAATGTAGGTATTACCTTAGATTTTGGGCATTTGTTTTTATGCTCTAACATGTTTGGAACAAGTTTTATAAGCAGTGTAAATGAGATGTTACCCTATACTGTTCACACTCATATTCACGATAATTTTGGGAAAAATGGTAAAATGACAAATTACATGGATAATTTATATAAGGGTATTGGAGATTTGCATTTACCTCCTTTATGGGGAAATTTGCCTTGGAACGATGTTTCAACTTTTCTTAAACAGTTAGATGTAACTTTTATATTAGAAACTGAGTTTAGATTTTATCCTTATTTTAAAGATGCTGTAGATTTTATAAGACGGCTTGTCTAATTGATTAGCCGTCTTTTAAACTTAAAGACTTTAGTTAAATTAGGATCCATTTTTATGTCTCCATTATTCTTTATGTGTGGAAAGAATTAAAAACATCGTAAA
>JAVBPD010000062.1:0-24612 GCA_031549885.1 Clostridiaceae bacterium | reverse complement strand
TAGTATAATCTTTTTGTAAAATATTTAATTTTTTCATGATATTTATATTTTACATAAAAGAGTCGGATTTTTAAACCCGACTCTTTAACTTTTTTTATTTTTATTTAGGGCTACTCTTATTTTTTAGTGCGACAGCCCCTTTTATTTAATAATATCCTTGAGCCATCATAGCAGTGGAAACTTTTTCAAATCCTGATATGTTTGCACCAGCTACTAAATTTACACCAAATCCATAGTCTTGAGATGCTTTTAATGAATTAGAGAATATATTTTTCATTATTTGCTTTAATTTAGAATCTACTTCTTCAGGTGTCCAAGAAAGCCTAGCACTATTTTGTGACATTTCTAAAGCAGATACTGCAACGCCACCAGCATTAGCAGCTTTTGCAGGCCCTACTAATATGCCTTTTGAAACAAAGTAATTTAACGCTTCATTAGAACATGGCATATTTGCTGCCTCTATGACATACTTAACGCCATTTTCCACAATTTTCTTAGCATCATCGATTAAAATATCATTTTGAATTGCAGCAGGTATAACTATATCAACTTTAGTTTCCCAAGGCTTTTTACCTGGATAGAAAGGCACATTATATTTATCAGCATAGTCTTTTATTCTTGCACCTTTATTTTCCTTGAGAAGTTCAACAATATAATCTATTTTTTCTCCTACAACTCCATTTTCATCAAATATATATCCATCTGGTCCTGAAAGTGTAACAACTTTCGCCCCAAGTTCTTCCATTTTTTTACAAATTCCCCAAGCAACTTGACCAAATCCGGATAATGCAACCGTTTTACCAGATAATGAATCGTTTTTGAATTTTAAAATTTCATCTGCAAAATATGTAACTCCAAATCCAGTTGCTTCAGGTCTTAATATGCTTCCACCATAAGTTAAACCTTTTCCAGTTAAAACACCATTTTCAAAAGAACCTCGAATTCTTCTATATATTCCAAAAAGATAACCAATTTCTCTAGCTCCAACTCCAACATCTCCAGCTGGAACGTCAATATCTTTGCCAATATGCCTATATAATTCAATCATAAAGCTTTCACAAAATCTTAAAATTTCATTATCAGATTTTCCTCTAGGATCAAAATCTGAACCGCCTTTACCGCCACCTATAGGAAGACCTGTTAAAGAATTTTTCAAAGTTTGTTCAAATGCTAAAAATTTTATTATGCTTAAATTTACTGAAGGATGAAATCTTAATCCTCCTTTATATGGTCCAAATGAACCATTAAATTGAACCCTAAAACCTCTATTTACTTTATAATTCCCTTGATCATCAATCCATGGTACTTTAAATAATATTTGTCTTTCAGGTTCACAAAATCTTTCTAATAGGTTTACATCAATATATTCTGGGTGTTTTTCTAAAACTGGTTCCATTGAACTTAAAACTTCTTCAACAGCTTGTAGAAATTCTGGTTCATTACTGTTTCTAGCTTTTACTTTATCGATTACAGACTGAATATATTCTTTTGCATTAATTGAGGGCATGCAAAAAACCTCCTTGTTATTTTAATGATACATTTTCATTATAGCATTATTATATTTATAGTAAATAGATAAACTTAAAGTTTAAATTTACAATACTATATGTTGATATTTTTATAATATTCACACAGTGTATTTATTTTGCAATCAATGCATTTTGGTTTTCTTGCTATGCAGCATCTTCTACCATGAAAAATTAGAAGATGATGCCCCAATATCCATTCTTCCATTGGCACAGTCTTTTTAAGCTGCTTCTCGGTTTCTTCTACTGTATTAGCTTTAACAAGTCCAATCCTATTAGACACTCTAAATACGTGAGTGTCTACAGCAAAAGCTGGAATGCCAAATGCATTTGACATTACAACATTAGCAGTTTTAGGACCAACACCAGGAAGTGATGTTAATTCTTCCATAGTCTTTGGTACTTCACCATTAAAATCTTCATTTAGCTTTTTTACAAGAGCAGTAATATTTTTAGATTTATTTTTATAGAGTCCAATTTTTCTAATTTTATTTTCAAGTTCATCTTGCTCTAATTTTAAAAAGCTTTTTATATCAGGGTAATCTTTATATAAATCTTTAGTAACATCATTAACACTTTTATCAGTGGTTTGAGCTGATAATACTGTCGATACCAAAAGCTGAAATGGACTTTCATGATTTAATTCACATTTTGCTTCTGGATAAATTTCTTTTAGTTTATTCATAATTTCAATTGCAGTTTTTTGTTCCAAATGCCACCACTCCAAATTCTATTAGTCACTAAGACCATATTATATTAACTAAATAAATAATAAAAGCATTATTTTCACAACATAACAATGCTTTAACTTTGTGTAAATAATGCTAAATTTATTTATTTAAATCATAAAACCTTTGAATAAAGTTTGATTTTTTTATTTTTCTAAGAGGAGCATTTGTATTGCTCAGCGGTCTTTCAATCTTTTTTGTACCGTCATTTTGAGAATTACTTACAATACTTTCCTCTAAACTATCAGAAACATTTACTTCTTCTTTTTGTATTTGTATTTGCTTTATTTCTTTTTGCCTTATTTCTTTTGAATCAATTTGATTTTTATATGATCTTCTTTCTACATAATATTGTTGATTTGATATCTTATAGCTATAGTTTTGTGATACATTTGTATCTTGGCTTAAAAATCTATGCTTATGTTGAGGAACTTGAACTTTTTCTATGCTTTCATTAGTGTTTATTATGCTTGTGTTAACATTATTTTTATCTATGGACTTATCTTTCTTTATTTCATCTTTAATAGATTCTTTTGAGTAAATAAGTCCATTTCTTTTTATATCAAATGCGTTAATTACCTTTTCGTTAATATTTACATTTTGGTCATTTTGGTCATTTTGATCTAAAACAGCACTTGAAGTGTTTATTTTTATATTTTCTGTCACTTCATTTTTTTTACAATATTCTATTATAGCAGCTAATATTAGATTTACTTCAGGATCTATAATTGTTGTTTCAGAACCATTGCCATTATCATCTATTTGAATTACAATGGTTTTCTTTATTCTAGAAATGTCAAATTTCTTATCATCTGTTGACGAAATATCCATAACTAATATCAGTCCCTATATTTTATTATTTACTGTACTATAAAGGTAAGAAACAGCACCGCTTGCATTTGCATATATATCTTCTACTATTTTGAAATCTATGTAATCTGATATTTCTGGAACGGTATTTTGAATATACTTTTTAAGAAGTATTGCTCCACCACCACAAAATATTAATGTTGTAGCTGCAAGTTCCCAGTTAAGTATTTTTATAAAATTAATTATATCTTTTATGTAGTTAACACAACATTCATCTATTATTGGGCTTGTAAGTTTCTTAACATTTTCCTTTTTTCCATATCCCCCAGCTAATATCGCTTTTTCAATATTTTCATTTTCTATATCTTTAACAATAAAACTTGTATCTGAACTTGTTTTTATACTTGTATTTATCTCATCAAGCAAACTGTATATACCTTTATCAGTAGTATTGCATTTATCATCTATAACAGTTTTCCCATTGTAATATACATAGTTTATATTTTGTCCTCCAATGTCAATGAAGCCAATTGTATCATTATATTCCCCTTCTTCATCGTTAAATAAGAGTCCATAACCCTCAGGGATAATTCTTAATCCTCTAATTTTAAAAGTCTTTTCAATATTATCAACTGTTAATGTTATTTCATTGCCATCGTTATATATTAAATCATAAAAATTTTTTCTAAGCGTATTGTTAACATATTGAATTATTGGACATACTACAGCAAGTTCAACTTCTACAATATTCTCCTTTGAATCTTTTATGAAATGATGGATTGCAATATAAACTGATAGTTTATGCAAGAAAGATGATTTTATAGTGTCTCTGTCTGGATCATCTCCATTTTCACCAAATGCATATGTTTCCCCTTCATAATTTACTCTTAATGTGCTATTTCCAATTATCACACTATCTTTATTGATTTTTCTTAATTTATTTCTAATTGAAAATGCTTCTGTTAATATTTCATTATTTACGTTAATTACTCTAAAACTCTTTAGAGAGTATTTACCACTATCAACTGCAATAATTTCTACTTTGTTATTGTTATCTTTGTCATAATTTGTCTCAGGTCTTTGTACCATGATTATACACTCCCAACTCATTTTTTTAAACTATATTATATATTATGCATGAAAATATACAATAAAGTCAAAGGATTAATAATTTCATCATAACATTTTAGATTTATTTGTTTTAATTTTTACATAATATTGAAAAACTATTTATATATAATATTTTAAATAAAATATTAATAAAAATATTTTGTTTAAACAACATATATTGATAAGATATATTATAATAACTTTTAATATGATATTCAATGATAAAAAAACTTAAAATCTTATAAATAAGTCTAAACATCTCAACATTTCTTAATTTGATTGATTTTTTTATTTTTTTTAAGTATACTAAATATATATTAATTTTTTATTAAGGATGTGAACCAATTGATTAAACCCTCTGAAAAAAATAGCAATAAAAATATTTTTCTGATACATAAAGTGTTTTTTGATAATATACCAAATGGAGAAAATTATCAACTAATTTATGGTTATTTTTTAAATGACGGTTATTTTTCTAGTAAGATGATTTCTTATATTATTGGTATAAATACAAGTATTAATAAAATAGCTATAATTCCTATAAATTCAAATTGTGAAATAACAGGTAGTATTATTTATAGTGATTTTAAAAATATTGAAAGTTTAAAATTTATAGGCAAAGAATTACTCTTTTTAAAGTTGAATAAACCACAAATTGAATTAAAGATAAACATACAAACTTTTACAAAAATTACTCAAACAAGTTCCAATGTGCTTCCAATAATACAAGAAAATAATTTCAAGTATTTTACAAATTTTATAAAGCAGAATAATTTACATAGGAATCAATAATTAAATGAATACTTTTTTAATATTATTGACTTACTTTTTAATTGATAGACGTATTTTTTAAAAAAACTTAAAGGAGCTTAAAAAAGCTCCTTTATTAAAATTATTATTTATACAAGTACATCCTTTACCTTTGTTATTTTAAATCCATTTTCATCATCTTCATAAAAAATCTCAAAATAAATTTCATGAGAAAGCACATTCACTTTTTTAACTCTTACTCTTATTTTATCTCCTAATTTAAACATATTATTGGTATTGTAACCTCTTAATGTTAAATTTTCTTCATCAAAATAATATAAATCATCCTTTAATTCTTCCAAATGAACTAATCCTTCTATAGTATTATAAAGCTCTACAAAAAATCCAAATCCTGTTACAGAAGATATTATTCCTTCATATTCTTCTCCTATCCTATCTGCCATGTATTCAGCTTTTTTCACATCATCTACTTCTCTTTCTGCTTCTTCTGCTTTTCTTTCAGTTATGGAAGATTGTATAGATGCACTTTCAACATCTTGCTCTAATCTTTCTTGCTTTTTTTCGCTTATACCAGATTTTATAAATTCTTTTATAATTCTGTGTATAATTAAATCTGGGTACCTTCTTATTGGAGATGTAAAATGGCAATAAAACTTTGCACAAAGTCCAAAGTGCCCAATACATTCAGGGTTATATCTCGCTTGTTGTAGCGACCTTAATAAAAGAGTGTTAACAACTTTTTCCTCATTTTTGCCTTTAACAGCTTCTAATATTTTTTGAAGAGATTTTGGATGAACTTCGGAGCTTTTTTGATTAATGCTATAGCCTAAATTGTTTATAAAATTCATAAACCTTAAAAGCTTCTCTGGGTCTGGGTCTTCATGAACTCTATATACAAAAGGCACTTTAGCCCAATAAAAATGTTCAGCTATTGTTTCATTAGCACAGAGCATAAATTCTTCAATAATCATATTGGAAATTTCTCTATCATAGGCTTTTATTTCAATAGGTTTTCCATTTTCATCTAATTTAATCTTACACTCTTTTAAATCAAAATCTATAGCTCCTCTTTTCATCCTTTTTTGACGTAAAATTATACATAAATCTTCCATCAATTTAAAATCACCAATTAAGTCTTTATATTTAATCGATAATTCCTCATCACCTTTAAGAATTTTTGTCACATCTTCATAAGTCATTCTAGCTTTAGATCTAATTACGCTCTCTTTTATATCATAATTTACAACTTTTCCTTGATTATCTATTTCCATCATGCAGCTTAAAGCAAGTCTATCAACATCTGGATTTAATGAGCAAATACCATTGCTTAATTTTTTAGGGAGCATTGGTATAACATAATCAATTAAATAAACAGATGTCCCTCTTTTATATGCTTCCCTATCAAGTGGATTTTTTTCTTTAACATAGTGTGATACATCTGCAATATGAACACCTAGTTTGTAATTTCCACTAGGGAGTTTTTGCACTATTACTGCATCATCAAGGTCCTTTGCGTCTGATCCATCAATTGTAATAATTCTCTCATTTCTTAAGTCAAGTCTTCCTTCTATGTCATTTTCCGAAATAATATTGTCAAAATTTTCTGCAAACTTTATTACTTTATCAGGGAATTCATCAGGTAGATTATATTTTTTTATGATTAATTTTATATCAACACCTTTTTCCCCTCTATTACCTATTACTTCAATAATTTTACCTTCAGGCTTTTTATCGTTTTCAGGCCATTTTATAAGCTTTACAAGGACAAGGTTTCCTGTTATAGCCCCTCCTTTATCTTTTGAAGAAATATATATATCATAAGGCATTTTTTTATCGTCTGGTATAACAAATCCAAAGTTTTTATTGTCTTGATATACTCCAACGTACGTATTGTTTGCCCTATCGATAATTTTTATAACTTCACCCTCACGCCTTTTACCTATTTGAGTTCTTTTTAAAATCTTAACAGCTACTCTATCATCGTTCATGGCCCCTTTAATATTACCTGGTGGAATAAATATGTCCTCCGAACCATCATCAGGAATTAAAAAAGCATATCCTTTACTTGTTAAACTTATTTTTCCTATGATTAAATTTTCACCTTTAAAAACAACATATTGTTCTTTATTGTTTTTAAAGATAACTCCTTCTTTTTCAAGGGTTTTTAATACTTTCTTTACAGACTTTAAATCATTTCTTTCTATATTTAACAAGTATGAAATTTCAATACCTGTTATTGGTTTGTAATTTTTATCTTTTACTAAAAACATTACCTTGTCTCTTAAACTATCCATTTTATCACCTACTACTCATTTTCTACTCATTTTATTTCAATATTCAGCAAATAAAAATTCAATTTATATTATTATCTTTATATTTAATTCTAACTATTTATATTTAAATTTGGCAAATATTTACTGCAAGAAGTTTCTGTTGTTTTTAAGTATAACAATTTATTTGAAAAATATTCAATCATATTTGGATTATACTCATTTTTCATTGTACCATAACTTGTTTGTGAATAAATCTCTTGAATTTGCAAATTCATATTAATAATAGATTTTAAATATTCTAATTTATCAAATTGATTTTGTGTTATAGAAAAAAATATATTTCCATCTTCATAGTTTTCAATGCAAGAGATTGAGCGAGAAAGATATAGTTCAAAGGATTGCTTTGAATATGTAATAGATGAAAACACGCAATTAAATCTGTTCTCAAAATAACAAGGAAGTGCATTTTCTATTTTGTATTTACTACAAAATATTAAATACCTATCTGTTAAATTCATTTTATTAATATACTCTAATAAATCATTGTTTTGAGTTACAAATTCAATATTACACAAATAAGGATGATATAATGGAAATATCTTTTTCAATACCATTGAAAAAGCAAAACAAGTCATTACATCATCTCCTAAAAAGAGAATCTTATCTCCAAGTCCTATACCCTTTGAAATAGCTGCCAGAGATCTTTCAATTGCAGATTTTGCATCATATATTCTTTCTATATCGATGCTGTGTGTGATTTTAAATGCAATTTTTCTTAATTTATCAACTTCTTCAGCAAAATCTATTTCTATATCGATGTCTTCATTAAATATTTTGTAAAGAAGGGTTTTTTCAACTACACCAAAGCCAAATTTTTCTCTCATATATCCTATTCCAGATTCAGTAAAAAATAAGTTTTCGCCATGCTTTAAGATGCCATCCTTTTCTAACTGGAATATCATATTTTTTACATATACTTTGTCCATATTAATTGTCTTGTAAAAAGTGCTTCCTTCAGATCCTTGGTGTAAAAAAATATATTTCAAGAAATATTTATAAACCCGTCTATTTAAGTGTTGAAATAGAATTTCCTTACCTGTTAAATTAGCCATTACAAACACTCCCTAAATTTGTTAATACTAATTATACTAAAATTGATATATTTTTTCTATATAACATATTATAATTTATTTAATAATAATTGTTTACTAGCTTAACAATAGGAGGAAGATACATAATGAAACCAAATAAAACATTTTCTATTATTTTAAGTGGAATTTTTATAGCTCTAGCCATTGTAATTCAATATGTTGGAAAAACAATACCAGGTATAAGTCAATTAATAATAGGCTCCATAATTAATTGTATATTAATATCATCTTGCTTATACACATCAGCTTATTATGCATCTATTGTAGCTGTTTTTACTCCAATTACTGCATTTTTAACAGCTGTTATACCTGCTGCACAAGGACCCTTTATACCATTTATTAGCATTGCAAATTTATTTCTTGTATTAATTTTTTCCTTATTTAAAAGTTCATATAAATCACCTTTCATTTTTATTGGAATAATAATAGCTGCTATATTTAAATTTTTATTTCTATATATTTCTGCAAATTATTTAATAAAATTTTTAGACTTAAATCTTCCTGTAAAAATTCAAGAAGCACTTAAAATATCCATGGGTATAACACAACTCATAACATCTTTAATAGGAGGTTTTTTAGCAGCTTTATTGTATAGAATGTTTGTAAATAGAAAAGTAATCAACGGTTAACAACTGTAGTATATGGGTAAAAGTATTAATTTATTTTTAAAATGTTAAACTTTGGCAATAATATATATATAAACTAAAAAGGAGTGGTGTTAACATATTTAAAAATAAAAAAAGAAATTTCACATATATTTTTACAATCTTAACAATACTTTTACATTCTATTATTAAGACAGACTATGTTTTTGCAAGTGAAAATATTGTAATCATAGATAATAGCGATGATCTTTTTAGCATTTTAAATTCTTCAAATTTTTCAAGTGATGATTTAGTTATTAAACTTACCAATGATATAAAATGCTCTCAATTTATAAATATACCCTCTAGTTTAAACTCTTTTAAAATTCTATCTTATGATGATAATGCTTACAATATTTCGTTTACAACGCCTTATCCACTTAACTCCATTTTTGCAAACGGAGTTCCGCTTACCATAGGAGAAAATATAAACATCATAGGATCTGTCTTTGGTGGAGGTTGCAATGCTAATATTGATAAAGATATAAATTTAAACATACTTGGAAATGTTAGGGTAGCTGTAATTGGAGGAGGACTTGCCTATGGAAACTTTGACAAAGGTGAATCAGCCTTAACTAATGGAAATATTAACATCACAATTTCTGGCATCGTAGGAAATGACATTGGGGATAAAATATCATATGATGGATTTGTGTGTGGAGGTGGATTTGCATATGCTGGTGAAGGTAACTTTGCTAATGCTAGTGTAAATGGGAATATTAAGATTATCCTTTTAAATAATGGTATCCATATGAAAAAAGATGATAAAATGCTTTTTGATGATTCTAAGGGTGGCCATGTAAAGCAACTTGTTGGAGGAGGCTATTCATCAAATTTTGGAAACAATTCACTTTCTATATCAAATGTAAAGGGCAACACTGAATTGCATATTTATGGAAGGGCAAATGATGTATATGGTGGTGGTATAGCATCTTTAAATTATTTATATAAGACTAATGTAAATATGGAATCTAATATATCAGGTTCTACATTTTTGCATTACTATAACATGTCTGCAAATTCTTTTGATGGTGGTAACAATTTTGGAGGGGGATTTGCTGATGGTATAAGTGATGCACAAAACTCCCAAATATATGCAAATGTTGGGGAAGGCACTACAATAATTGTAGATAAATCAATTTTAAACACAGATTATTACTTAATGAAAATTTGTGGTGGTGGCATTGCAAATTATAATGGAGTATCTAATGTTTTATCTGAAGGAACAAAAATTAACATAGCAAGGAGCTCCTCTGACATAATAGGAGGAGGATCAAGTTATGATGGCGGCACTGCTCAAGTTATTGGAGGCTCAAATATAACATTGGATGAAATAATCAACCCCTCTATTGATGATAGCCATGGAATGCTCTATGGTGGTGGATATGCATCTAGCACTTCTGAACTTTTAACTAGCAATTCTGATATGAGAGGAAATGTGAATATCTATATAAAAAAGAATGCATATATTGCAGGTTCATCTTTTGGAGGAGGATATGCATCAGAGAATGCTTCAGCTAAAGTCATAGGTAATTGTGTAATAGATTTTGATGGTAAAAAAGATTACTTTGAAGGATCTCTAATGAATCCTCTTTTATTTGGTGGAGGCTTTGCCGAAGCTTATACAAGTATGGCAGATGCTAGTATAATTGGCAATATTGTACTAAACATATCAGGTACAATAGAAAGCGCAACTTTAGAAGATTCATCTATAGAAGATTCAGCTATATTTGGAGGAGGCCTTGCAGCTTCCTATAACAATCCAAATGCAATTGCAATTGCAGATGCAAATAACGTTAATATAAATATTTTAAATGATGCACACATACAATCTGTATGGGGAGGAGGGCTAGCTTATGCAAAAGGTGGTGCTACTTCAAATGCATCGGTCACATACTCAAATACCTATATTGAAGGCGGTATAGTTTCTGCAACTAAAATTAAACCTTTATCCTTGCCTGAGTTTTCAAAAATATATTCAGGTGGATATGCAATAAATAAAGATGGTAATTCCTTTGCAAATGCCAATATAAAAAATACCAATTTATTAATCAAAGATGTAATTTTAGGAACGGTTAACATATCAAAAGTTTCAAATGAAATCCATCAAAATAGGCACAAGGAAAATTTTACAAATGATTATATAGATGATGCAAACCTTGTAAATATCATAGGATCTATAAATCTTCAAAATCCATTTGGAATATTATTCCTTGGCGATGTAAATTCAAAAGATGCAAAGATCATATTAAATCCTAATTTTGAATATGAAGGATTTCAAGTCTTTGAGCAGCATGATTATAAAAATGGCAAGCTTACAGAAAACAGTTTTTTATATGATAATGATGACCTTTATATAAAAGTTATTGAGAAAAAAGATGAGAAATCTTCTGAGAATTATTTAGTTGGTGTACTTTCCAAAAAACAATACCCTAATTTTAACGATTATTATAATTATAAAATTAATTATTGCATAGATTCACCAAAATCTATAATAGCAACTATAGATAAAAATCTAAAAAATGAGCCACTTTCAAAAATAAAAGGAACAATTCTTAATAAATCCATTATTGCAGAAGATCTTGGAAATGACTGGATTGATTTATATAAACCTATAGGGTATAAAAGTGAAGTTATATACAATACCATAAGCAGCCTTGAAGAAGAAAATATAGTAAGCGTAATCTATAGCACAGAAAAAGCTTTGCCAAGTACAGGTGAATATTACAATTAAGAATTAGGCCTTCCCATAACTAAATTGGAAAGACCTAATTTTAATCTACTATTTCAACTGGAATAGTTATGGTATCTAAAATATACCCATTTCCATATAAGTAATCAAAGGAAGCTGCTGTAAGCTGAATTTGCATTGTATACATGCCATTTTTTTGCAATAATATAGGTTCATTTCCATTAGGTATAGGTTCATTTTTTAAAGAAGGTATATGAAATTTTATGGTTTGAAATCCTTTATTTGCAATAAAATGATATTTTTCTATAGGAAATATCAAGGTATTAATTTTATGCTCTTTTACACTTGAAGAAACCTCTATTTTTGAATCATTGGTAAGCCATACATTTTTACCGTTTGAATCTATAAACGAAATTGAAATGCCAAAACTTTTCACTCTATTGTCAACACCTTCATATTGATCTAATACGTTAGAAAAATCTGCATCTATAGTAAACTCATTATCTTTATTTTTATCTATAACTATTGGTAAAGCGCTTAAAGACATTCCAACATTTCTCTTATTAAATACACTTTCTTTCACAATTTTAAGTGTTTCAGAAATCACATCATCTCCATCTACAAATCCTATCTCAAAAGTTAAATCATCTTGAATATCTATAAAATTGCTTTGAAAAGGCACTGATATTTCAAAATAGTATTCTTCAACTACAAATACATTAGATTTTATAAATTCTGAAAAAGTCTTTAATGCAAATAAAGATATCTCTCCAATTGCTGCAAAAGAAGAAGTTAAAAAACTGTCAGCATCTTCTTTTAAAATGTATTTATAAACTGATCTTTTTATAGTATTATCCTTTTCTTCTTTTATGCGATAGTGCATCTTAATAGAAGTATCTTTTGGGAGAGATTGAATAGATCCATCGCTCTTTTTTAAACGCAGTTTTAAATCTTTATTTTTATCTTTATTTTCATCTCTAAAGGCAAACGTTGAATATCTTGAATCTGTATTAATGGTATCTTTCCAATGGTTGCTTATATAACTTACCGTAAAAATGGTATCTTGCAAAATTATAGGAGGCATATCAGATTTTTCACCTGCTTTAGAAATAACATCAGAATTTATATAACTTAGTGAAACTAAAATACCATCTTTTTCGTCATTTTTACTGTCAATGTATTTGTTTATATAATCGCTATAAAACGTATAAGTATAAAGAGTATCACCATCTACATTTTTTGTTATATTAAGACTTGCAGCAAGTTTATTAATTCCATCTATATCTGCATAATGCTCTATTGGTGTTAAAGTTATGTTATCATAATCTTTAGGAACTTCAATAGGATTTATCTGATCTCCTATGTATATATTACATACCGGTGCGCCAACATATTGGGATTTTTTTATAATTGTAAAAGTATAATCTTTAATATCATTTTCAGGAATTGTACCTGAATAGAAAATACAAGGAGTATTTTCTATAGTAACTTTATACTTCCATCTTGCATAGTATATTGACCCTCCGTTTACAATAGTATTTTCATTTACTATCTTTCCATAAGCTGCATCTGTATCAGCATAATCAACACCATACCATCCTTCAAAAGTATAGCCTTCTCTAGAAATTGTAGGAACACTGCCAAGGTTTAAATTAGGAGGTAAATTTAAAACCAAAGGATGGCTTTTTTCATCCTGAGGAAAGAATAAAACAGGAACGACTAAATTATATTTCACTGCAATTGTTAAACTTCCATTATAACCATCATTTGCTTTAATTATGAATTGATACATATTTTGTGTTTGATCTTGAAATATTTCTCCATATGCCTTTTCATTCTGTTCTCCTGTAGGAATTTTTTCATACTCATTTGCACCTATAGAATAATAAACCTCTGGTACACCACCATAACCAGTCTGAGGCGCTGCAATAAATATATAATCTGTACCTAAGTTTAAAAAACAAGTATTTAAACCAGTAATGCTCCCTCCTGCAAGGGCAATTTTCCCATCTTTAGTATTAATAGATCCTGAAGTCAATTGTATTACAGCACTGGGGTAAGCAAGCTTAATATAAATATAATCTGTTTCTGCAACAATCCCATCTTCTTTTATGCCAACAGAAAAAGCTTTAACTCTATACACTGAAGGATTGAGTGGATCTAAAGCAGCTGCTGATGTGAATACAGTGCCATCTGCAAAAACTGAAATACCCCCATCTGCTCCAGATACATACTCTGCAGCTCCAAAAAGATAGGAATATACTGTAGGCTGAACATAAATCTCATCATTTAACCCTATATTTTTACTTCCAGCTCCATAAACCTTTGGAGTTAATTTAAGATTGCTGCCATTTATGATTATAAATGGGTTTTCACTGGATCCAAGCGGAGTATTAATATCATTAATACTTCCTCTTTTAGCATTTATTCCTTCAGGGGTTAAATAAGAGTCGATCTTTATCTTCTCTACATAAACAGGCTCAATTGTAACTATTACTCTCTCTGATTTAATTTGTCCTGATAAAGGATCTACTGCTTCAAATGCCAACACCCTTGGCTTATCGATTGGAATATTAGCTTTAATTTCTATATGATTTCTAATTATCTCAATATTAGCACCAGAATCTGTAAGGTACGAAGCAGTTGTATGGGTAAATACATAATCAGGGCCTGATATATCAACCTTATAAAAATTCCAATTTACTCTGTATTCTTTTATACCCTCCTCGGTTATAATGGGTATATCTGTAATAGCATAATAGAGCGCAGGTTCCTTTGATTCTAAATCCACTTTAAGAAAAACTTTGGAATTTTCTTCTTGAATGATCTCTCCATCTTCAGAATCTCTGTGCAATATAATTGAATTTACTTGAGGAATTGTTCCACTTATTACTATAGTGTTTATATTTCCAAAATAACGGCCTTCAGTGCCCATAACTGTAGTAGAACCAGGTTGATATTGTGTGATGATTGCATATACTTCAGTGGTACTAACTTCATTTATGTTAGGCCTTTTCTCTATTTTATATTGATCTTTGCAAGTTACGCCATTTATCACTTCATTTGCAGTAAGATAAACAACATCATGAGAATAAGGTTTTGTAACTATAATTCGAGAATTTGTAGTGTTAAGACCTGTTTGAAATAATGCCTTTTTAGGATTATTTTGATCTAAGGTAACATCGCTAAAATCAAGGCAGCTTTTATTTATTATATTTTTTTGAGCATCATATGAATTATTTCCAATGGCAATATTAGTACCTGTATTTTGCATATGATAAAATGAATCAGTATATGTACCTGTAGTTCCCGCCTTCCAACCAATAAGCCCTCCTATATATATTCTTGAATTATCCACATGGGTTAAGATAAATTGCGCATTTGAAAAGCATCTTAATATAGAACAACTAGTGCCAATCGCTTTTCCAACAATACCTCCTCCAATTGAATCTGGATCTTGGTCAGCTTCTGTTCCTGCTGAAGTTGAAAAGAGTGTATCTCCAATAGACATGCTATTTTCTATTTTTACTGTGCTGTCATAATTATATCCTAAAATTCCTCCACAAGCTGCCCATTTCTTTTGAGCATTGGCTTTAATATTGTTATTTTCACTAATACAACCTTTAACAATCGTAGCACTTGCTACTGAAAAGTGTGATCCTAAAATTCCACCGGAATAAGTAAGGGTGTAATCTCTTCCGTTTGCTGTTATAGTGCTATTTGAAATGGTTGAATTTTCAATAGCAGGATTTGCCGAACCATTAATAAGGCCTATTATCCCTCCAACTATTACATCTGTATCTGTAGTTTGCTTTGAAGGGTTATATGCATCCCCATATATGTTAGCATTTATAACATTACAATTATATGTCTTTGAAGATACTACAAATCCTCCAATACCACCTACACTAGGAGAATTTGCTCCTTGATTTGATACCATCTTTACAATATCCTTATGGCTTTTTTCATCTCCAATATATTTACAATTATAAATAGAACCACCAGTGGCATATCCAACAATACCTCCTGTGTAATTATCTGCTGCACCATGAACTGCATATTTTGTATTAATAATTGAAGAAATTTCTGCAGTTGAACCACTGTAACCTGCATTATTATCTAAAATAGGTCCTGCTACAATGCAGTCATTTATGGTATTAGATGATGAGAAGCCTATAATTCCACCTAATGATACATTTCCTGTTACATAGAGAAAAGAGTTTTGATTTAACATGATTTTGCTATTTGTAAATAAAACCCTGCCATTTGATAATTTTCCACCTTTTTTATATCCTACAATTCCCCCACAATTTAAAGGTCCAGTCTTGCCATTTGTACCACTGTCACAAGATTCTTCAATTAAAACATTATCACCATACAAAGTTATATTCTCTAAATTTAAATTATCTTGAACTTTTCCAACTAATCCACCTGTATACCCATTTATACTCGATGTTGATGTATTTTTTATATTAGCTTGTATAGTTACATTTGTTAAGTCGCAAGAAAATCCATTAGATTTTAAAAAAAGATTTTCAGCACATACACCTCCTACAAATGGATCGGATTTTCCATTTATTTCTGATACAATGTTTATATTGCCATTAAATGCATCATCAGAATTATTTGGATTTAGTGTAGCAAAAGGCTCTAAAAGCGTGATATTTGATATATTTGTAGCATCAATCCTTCCATAAATGCCACCTGCTTCAATAGATGAAATGCTATCCTTAGAATAATCACGGGCATAAATAGTAGCAAAGCTCTTTTCATCACTTGAAACATCATTGTCATTATTATCTTCATCAGTATCTACACAATTATTTGAAACCTCTATTTTTCCTAAAGCACTGCTATTTTTTATAACACCGACAACACCTCCAGAACAAGCATAGGAATTTTTACTGCTGCCATGCATAGTAGCGTTAATTGTAAAGAAATTCGATGATTTAGTAAAACAATTTTTTATACAGACTAAATCACTTTGACTATTTTCAAAATATCCTATTACTCCACCAGAAGCAGAATAAAGCGATGCTGCTGCTCTTGATACAACAGAGGTCATTTTAGAATTTTCAAAGTAGGATGTTGCGTCTAAAACAAAAGCATCTTTAACATATCCAAAGCAACCACCAGTATAAGAATAAGAACCTGATTCAGAAGATATAGGCATAAGATATGATTTATATCTGTTGTTGCTTTTATCTCCTATGCTAGATAAGCAATATCCTACTAAGCCACCAACACAAAGAATGTAATTGCCAGTCTTTGCATAACAAGATATACCAGACTCACAATTATATATTAAAATGTTTGGATCTACCCACCCAGCAATGCCCCCAACATAGGAATTAGAAGTTGCAGTAGATGCAATGCTGCCCATTATTGATAAGTTTCTAAGGACAGTAGGTTTATTTAAAGAATTTTGCTTCACATATCCAAAAAGCCCTGCATATTGGCTTGTAGTGTTAATGTTTAAAACAATATGTTTATTGTCACCATCTATTACACCTTGAAAAGAATTTTGCAAGGAATTTCCAATACCTTTAAAAAGTTTAACAGGTAATTCTGATAAATTAGGTTGAGTAAGTGATACATTATTTGTGACTTTAAAATAACCTTTAATTAATTTATCCCTTTGAAGTGGAAAATCACTTGTTAAATTTATGGACAAACCAAATGCTCTAAAATAATCATTATAAACAGGTATTTCAACTGAATTTATAGTAGATCCTTTATTGATTATCTCTTGAAGGGCATAGAAATCGTTAAAATCATCTAAGGTATAGGCGTTAATCATAGCAGTGCCAATATCACTTGGAACATCTTCATCCCAATTTGCATCAATAGTTACAATATTATTTGGCATCATAAATGAAGTATATGAACTTTCAGGCATATCAATTGAAATTCCAGACACATCCCAATTTAAAAACTTCCTTGTTTCATTAATTGCTGAAATGGTAACTTTAGTATTAGGTAAAACGCTATATTCAAAATCATTTACTTTTTTTACGCCAATCCCTAGAATAAATATGCTTACACCTGTATCTTTACTGCGGAGTGAATTTGATAATACAAGATTTATTTCTTCTTTATTATTTATTTCTCCCAAGCTTGCATGAACATCTATTAAGGCAAAATGCTCAAAAAAAATACCAAATAATAAAGTTAGTGATACTAATCTAATTAACATTCTATTATATCTCATTTTATTAACCCTTTCTTCTTATGGTATGATAGGTATTCCATCAGGTCTATGCTCCCACCCTGAGTATCCATTATTAATGTTATTGCTGTTCCATAAGTCATATTTAGGTATATCTGCGCCTATAATTTCCACTTCAGCTTGAATAAAATCATTATTAAATCCAATGTTTCCATTTTTATAAAAATTTAGAGTTTCTTTTGAAGATGGATTTAAATATATATAGAAAAATCTATTTTCTAAGCTCCCACCATTTACTATGGAATGGCTATTTAATGGATCATTTATGCTATGAATTATGAGATTGTTTGTATCATCTATGCTTAAAGAATTATCCCAAGGTAATTTAATTTTCATTTTATGAAATAAAAGTCCTGCTCCAAAAGATTTTGTAGTGCTAAGGGTTAGCTTTTTCATTTCATTTGAAAAAGGATCAAGAATATCTTCTTTATCAATACTTATAAACATTTTACCTAAAACTGTAACTTTAAATATAGATTCACGATAGTAGGGTATAAGCTTTGATATTTTTACATATATAAATTCTGATGGATTCATATTTAAAATTCCATCCCATATAAATCTTATATTTAATATATTTTCAGGCATATCTTTTGAGATTGTATAAATATTTGTAGTATCATAAGTATCACAAGGAATATCATTTACGATTAATTGAAAATTTTTATGAGGTTTTGATAAGTCAGGCAGGCTTTCTCCATCACCATAATGTATGGAAATTTTATATTTTACATCTTTTCCTTCTTCATTAATATCTTTAGCATAATTATTTTTTACTCTAATAGATAAAGTGGCATCATCGTTGTATACTATTGTGTTTTTGTCATAAAAAATATCATCTTTAAAACCCTTAGTCTGAAGATAAACTAAGTGCTGGGGAAGTTTATATGTATATTTTAATGAAATGCACTCCTCTACAATAGTGTCAATTAAAATCTTCATTGTTTTATTAGCAAATCCTTTAGGATCTGTTTGGGTGTCATTCCAAGTTATGCTTAATGTAAAAATATGATATTGTTCCTTTAAGCTATGAATAATAAGGGGATAAGTTCTAATTGGAAAACCATCTTGAATATTTAAGGGAATTTCATCTTCATTTTCTCCTGATTTATAAGAAAGTTTATAAGATAAGTCAAGAATATCCTTTGCGTTAATATTTTGAAATGAAAATTCAAAATGATATTTTAAATCTATATCTGAAATTTCATTATATTTAGTATTAGTTATTTTAAAAGTATATTCTTTTGTTTCCCCAGGGCTTATATCCTTTAAAGTATTATCATTGCTTATAAAGCTTAAAGAAGGTTTTTTTAAATTAAATCCTTGTGATGGAACACTATTAATGATTAAAAAATAAACCAGAAGAATGCATATCATTATTTTTTTCATAAAATTTCATGCAGAATTTCATGTACTTAAGGGTACATGAATATTCCTCTATCCTCTCTGAAAATTATTTTACATGTAACTTTTAAAATCATTTTATCCATTAACTAGATAATAATTCATAAACTTCTACTTTATAACAAAAAAAATTAAACCTCAAACGTGATTTGAGGTTATAAAAGTTTCTCTCATAACTTGTCTTCATCTGATTCTTCTTTTCTTATAGGCATAAAATCCTCAGCAAATTTATATTTATCTCTGTCTTTAATATATAGATTTCCAAGAAATGAAAAAACAACAGCTCCAATAAAATTCACCATTAAATCTTTCATAGTGTCATTAATGCCAATATCTAAATATCCACCTTTTATAACAGTCTTTTTCATTTGTCCATTTTCAATGTTATATATTTCAGTATGATCAATATTCCTTATAATAACTGGTTTATTTTTCCTTATTTCATTTAATTCAACTGATGATATGGTCCGCACGATATAATCTTTTTGCATATCTGAGCGAAAAAAAGAATCCATGGAAAATTCAAAGAATTCCCACAATACCCCAACAGTCATTGAAAAACAAAACGCAACTAAAGCAACAAATATAGGTGCTAATTGAAAATGAAATGTTTTTGATCTATTCAAAATATCTATAAATGAAAATCCTATAGCTGCACATAAAAATCCATTTATTGTATGTAGCATTGTATCCCAATATTTAAATATGCCATAGAAATTCTGCACTTCACCTAAAATCTCTGCAGAAAAGATAAATAATAATATTATAATTTCAAGAGCATTTGGCAGCTTTATATTGAATCTCTTATCAATAATTGAAGGTATTACAAATAGTATTAATGTTAAAACACACATAAATACATTTTCATAATTTCCCCTTAAAAGTTGAATTACTAACGTTAAAACAACTAATACCCTTAATACAATATATAATATTAATACTGTATTATTTTCTTTTTTATTTGAATCATTCATAATGGCCACCATCCAATTTAAATTTAATATTTAAAAATTATTAATATTGCTATTTATTAAAGGCTTTCCATTTTCATCAACTAAAGTTGTTAAGCCACCAGCATATCCAGATTGTACAAATAAATATTGTACCCCCGTTTCAGTATCAGTTATAATTCTAACATTATCTACAAAGCTTCCTTGAGTAAATTTAAATCTCTTATCCTTCACAATTATTCACCGCCTCTCATTTTTCATTTAATTTTTTATTATATCCTTCCCATAATATTAATGTACCATAAGTTCTATATGGCTTCCAATGTAAAGATATCTTTATTAAATCTTCTTTTTTTGCTTCAATGTTGTCAAAGTAAAATATCCTCATTGAATTTCTAAGTCCTAAATCTTCAATTGGAAAAACATCTTCTCTAAACAATGTGAATATTAAAAACATGTTTACAGTCCATGTCCCAATTCCTTTGACTTTTATAAGATGATCTCTTATTTCATCATCGGATTTTTTGTTAATGTCATCTAAAATTATTTCTTTACTTAATATTTTATTGCAAAGATCTTTAGAATATATCACTTTGCTTTTAGATAGGCCTAAATTTCTTAAAAGTTCATCATCAGTTTTTAAAATTGCTTCTGGAGTAATTTTTTCAAAATACTTAACAACTTTATTCCAAATACTATTTGCTGCTTTCATAGAAATTTGTTGTCCTAAAATACTTCTAAATAAAGATATGAAATACCTATCACCACCTTCATAATCTCTTCCTCCATCATCTATTTTAAAATCTTCAATGTAATCTACTATTGATTTCATTTTTTTATCATTTTCAATTAAGTATTTAACTTCTTTTGAATCAAGTTTAATTATCATTATTCATCACCTTATCTTATAATATATTATTGAAAAAAAAATATTTCCCTGTATAATTATAGAGTAGTCTTATTTTTATTTACTTATTTAAGGAGAAAAAATATGGAAAAAAGAATGTCAGCTGCAATGGAACTTTGTGAAGATGTGATGACAGCTTATGAAAAAAAATCTAAATATAGTGTTAGAAAAACTGCCATATTAGCAATTCTATCAGGTATTTTCATCGCTTTAGGTGCATATGCATCTTCTATAGCTGCATACTCATTTGAAAATTCTAGCGCTGCAAAATTAGCTGCTGCTGTAGTCTTTCCAGTTGGACTAGCTCTTGTAATAATTATTGGTACAGACCTTTTTACAGGAAATACTTTAATGCTAGTATCTATGTATGATAAAAGAGTTACAGCTAAAGCAGTAATGAGAAATCTAATAATCGTTTTTCTTGGCAATTTAGTAGGTGCAGTGTTATTTACTGTTTTAGTTTATCTTTCTGGTTTCTTTAACACCAATGCTCATCTAATTGATTACGCTTTAAAAGTTGCATCTACAAAAACTAGTCTGTCACCTGTAAATATGTTTTTTAGCGGTGTGGGGTGTAATATTATAGTATGTGGCACCATTTGGATGTCCATAGCTGCAAAAGACATAATCGGAAAATCCTTTATAAGCTTTTTAGGGGTCTTTGCATTTGTAGTTACAGGATTTGAACACTGTGTTGCTAATATGTATTATTTATCAATATCATTAATTATAAAATCAAACCCAAACATAGTAGCCCTTAGCACTTTAGCTAAAGAAAAAATAGATGCTATAACTATTGGTCATGTATTAACAAATATTTTGTTTTCTACTACTGGAAACTTAATAGGTGGAGGAGTTATTTTAGGCGGCCTTTTATACATTGCATTTTGTAAAGAAAACCACTAAAAATAAGAGGAGTTACTTTTGCTGTAAATCCTCTTTTACTTATGATCTCATTCCAAATATCATTCCTGAAAAATAAGGTATTAACCATATTATCCAGACTAAAATTGAAAACTTATGAAACGATATAAGCATTTTTTTGTTCTTTTTTACAATTACAAAAGTTGCCCAAATAGCATGAAATAACATAAGGATAATTGCAATTATTCCCGTTATAGCGTGAAAAATATTTGGGTCTTGATTTTTTGCAATTAAACTCATAATACTAGTCCCAACTGTGTCGCATACAAAACCACACCAAAATACAATAACATGCCACAGCTTTAAAATACCTTGAATTTTTTCAGCCCATACACCAATAGTGTATAAAATTAATGCTAAAGTTATAAAAATAATGGCAAATAATAACATATATCAAACCTTCTTTAATAATTTCACAATCATTATATCACAGTTTATCTATTCTCTTATTAGCTTTTCTTTTTTTAATTTATTTATTTTCCTATAATATTTAAGCGCAATGGCAAAGCTTAAAATCCAAACAGCTATATCTAAAATACCAACATATAGATTAAATTCATATGGAGATGTAATGGCCATATTTAAATTTATTATACCAACAAAAGGAGCAGGCAATCCGATTATTCCAAATAAAAGCATAATTCTTTTATTATTCCACACCCCCTATAATTTTTTTGCCATTTGACAAAAGCTCCTTAAGTCTTATAATTTCTTTTTCAATCATCTCTTTCCCTAAATTAGTTATTAAATATTCTTTTTTCCTTGAATCTCTATCATTAAAATAATTAACTATCCATCCCTTTTCAAGCAACGTATTAATAGCACCATACAATGTTCCTGGTCCAAGAGATATTCTGCCATTGCTTAATTCTTTAATATTCTGCATTATTCCATATCCATGCATTGGAGTATAAAGTGATAATAAAATATAAAAAACTGCTTCAGTTAAAGCTCCCCTATCTGTACTTTCAGGCATCTTAATTCACTCCTAATTCAAACTATTACGTTATTCGTTATATCGTCTAGCGTAATATTATTATATCGGCTAACGTAATAGTTGTCAATAGATATTTAAAATAAAAAAACGCTGCAAATTTTTCATTACCAATTTGCAACGTTATAAAATTATTTAACTTTTTTCAACTTGTCTATATCATAAAAATTTCTAGCTGTAACATCTTCAACATGATTTAGACTTTCATTTAATGATTCAATTTTTGTGTCTATTCTTTTAAATTCATTTGAAATTGTTTCGGTTATAATTCTTAATTCTTGCGATACTTGATTTATTATATCTTCTTTTGTTTCTCTTATTTCATTTCTAGTTTCATCTATTTTATTGCTTAATTCACTTATTTTATTGCTTAATTCATTTTTATTTTCATCTATTTTATTGCTCAATTCACTTATTTTATTGTTTATATCCACTTGAATTTGTTGAAGCATTTCTAAAATTTTTTCTTCCATTTTTTTCTCCTTAACTTTTATTAAAATTATACATTAATTTCATTTATAGTGAAATTGCCCCGTTTAATTTACTTTAAAATGTTTTCAGTTGCAACTACTGCTTTGCCATCTATGATCTTTTGTACTTCTTCAAATCCTGTTAAGTAAGAAAAATTATAACGAGCAGGAAGTGCAAATACATATGTAGAATTTCTACTAAGTTCGCTTGGATTTATAGGTGCAGCTCCTATATGAAACTCATCTTTATTCATAGCATCCCACTCTGAAATTGTAAAAACCATAATTGGAATATCTTGGCGAGGATTTTCTTTTGTCCAAAGTGGATGGCGAATAGAAATTAATGGCCCTGTGGCATTAACTGTACCTGTTCCTATACCTTCCCATTTATCATTTACAATAGTATATCCTTCCCAGCTATTTGGTAAATTAACTTTAAATCCATATTGAGTGTTATCATAAACTATATTCGTATCGGATTTCTTTGGCGTAACAATAAAAGTCATCTTATTTTTATCAAAAGTTATTTCATAATCCTTTAGGTTAACAGATTTAGAACCAAAAGTAATAGTGATATTTGGCATTTTATCAATTTTATAATTATTAATGTCTGCTCCAAAAACCGGTATAAAATTCACTGAAGTTAAAAGAGTACCTAAGATGATAGCCTTATTTAACAGTTTCATATAAATACCTCCTAAAATTTATATTATTATTTTATCATACTTTTTATACAATTGAGAAATTTATTTAACTCATTGAGATTCACTAATAATATTTTATACCATTCTTATATGTTTTTAAATTCTTTTTATTAAAAGTCACTTCCAAAACTTTCATCCAAATTTTAAGTTTTTGGATAAAAGCATTCCTGTTTTTTAAGAAATTTTTTTCGGGAAATTATCTTCATTTTAGATATCTTTCTCTGCAAGTTTTCCTATATTTTTTACTTTTTTTAATTTCGCTAAGCACTCCTAGACCTTCTCATCGATTTTGTCGAATTAAGGAGGCTCATCTTGGGGACGTTCT
>JAVBPD010000065.1:0-7732 GCA_031549885.1 Clostridiaceae bacterium | reverse complement strand
ATACATCAAATACAAGCAGCAATACAACATGCAACACAAGCAATACGTCAAATACAAGTAGCAATACAACATGCAACACAAGTAATACATCAAATACAAGTAGCAATACAACATGCAATACAAGCAATACAAGCAATACATCAAATACAAGTAGTAATACAAGCAATACATCAAATACAAGTAGCAATACAACATGCAATACAAGTAACACATCAAATACAACATGCAATACAAGTAATACATCAAATACAAGTAGCAATACAACATGCAATACAAGTAATACATCAAATACAAGTAATACATCAAATACAAGTAATACATCAAATACAAGTAGCAATACATCAAATA
Organism: Clostridiaceae bacterium; assembly: GCA_031549885.1. GTDB lineage: Bacteria > Bacillota > Clostridia > Clostridiales > Clostridiaceae > WQUF01. The sequence continues at coordinate 7,384 of JAVBPD010000065.1, read as the reverse complement.
CAAGTAATACATCAAACACAAGTAGCAATACAACATGCAACACAAGTAATACATCAAATACAAGCAGCAATACAACATGCAACACAAGTAACACATCAAATACAAGTAGCAATACAACATGCGACACAAGTAATAGCACAGATAATTCAAATACAAGTAACACATCAAATACAAGCGGCAATACAACATGTAACACAAGTAATAGCTCAAATACATCAAATAACAGTTCAGATTCAAATGGAAATACTACTTGCATAGCAAAAGATACAATTAATGCATACAGCTATTATAATACTGTATGTAGCACAGAAAAATTATATGGACAATTAAAAGCAGTAGATAGCAAAGGAAATGATTTAACATATACAATTATATCTGGAATGCCAGATCCAAATACACAAGGTACATTGACGCTTGATTCAAATACTGGAAAATTTGTATTTAGTCCAGTAAGTGATTATGTAGGAACAATTAGCTTTGTTTATGAAGTAACAAATGGTAAAATAACTGTTCAACAATGTGGCACTATAATTGTATTAGATTGTTCTAATAATTCATCTTCGAATACTACAAACAATTCAAATTCAAACACTACAAGCTCAAATACTACAAGTTCATGCATAGATGAATTAATAGCTTATAGCTATTGTGAAACAACATGTAATACAGAAAAATTATATGGACAATTAAAAGCAGTAGATAGCAAAGGGAACGATTTAACATATACAATTATATCTGGAATGCCAGATCCAAATACACAAGGTACATTAGAGCTTGATCTAGAAACTGGTAAGTTTGTTTTCACACCAGTATCAAATTATAAAGGAACAATTAATTTTGTTTTTGAAGTATCAAATGGGACAAGTAAAGTACAACAATGTGGTACTATAGTTGTAAAAGATTGCTCAAGCAACCATGGATCAAATACATCTAATAATAGCAACAATAGTAGTAACAACAGCTCAAGCAATACAACATGCACTGTAATAGATACTATTAAAGCTTATAGTTATCACAAACAAGTTTGCAATACTGAAATATTAAATGGAAAATTAATAGCTACAGATTCTGAAGAAAAGGCGCTTACATATACAATTGTTTCTGGAATGCCAAATCCAAGCACTCAAGGAACATTAGAACTTGATTTTGAAACTGGTGAATTTGTTTTCACACCTGTGGCAGGATATGTAGGTACGATTAACTTTATTTATGAAGTTACAAATGGTACAAGTATAGTTCAACAATGTGGAACTATAAAAGTAATAGATTGCACACATAATAACAATAATAGCAGCGACAATAACAACAATAGCAGTGACAACAATAATAATAGCAGCGATAATAACAACAATAGCAGTAATAACAACAATAGCAGTAATAACAATAATTGCAGTGATAACAACAACAGCAGTAACAACAATAATAGCAATAATAGTAATGACAACAATAATTGCAGCAATAACAACGGAGAAAATACAACTAGTGATCCATCATCAAATACAACATGTACAATAATAAACACTATAAACGCATATAGTTATTGTGAAGATGTATGTAATAATGAAGTATTAAATGGGCAATTAGTTTCCACAGATTCTGCTGGAAAATCATTAACATATAAAATTGTTTCAGGAATGCCAGATCCAAATACACAAGGAACCTTGGAACTTGATTCTAAAACTGGCAAATTTATATTTAAGCCTGTTTTAAATTACATAGGAACAATTAGTTTCATTTATGAAGTAACAAATGGAATAACCACAGTTCAACAATGTGGAACAATAAATGTAAAAGATTGTTCAACTAATGGAAATAATGATGGTTGCAATACAACATCTAATAATAGTAGTGCTAATACTACTACTAATACCACTAGAACCTCTAATAGTACTGCAAATACTACTAATATGCTTCCTGTTACAGGTGAAAAATATGATGATATTCTAAAAGTAATAACAAATTTATTAAAATAAAAATTTAAATTATGAGTGTGTAAATTAGAAAATAATTTATACACTTTTTTTAATGAGCAATATGTGATATGATATATCAATAATGTTAAATCAAACATTTTCCCTGACAGAAAAGAAATTTCTAATCTGAAAGGAATGTATGCTATTGTTTTGTCATTTATTTATGCAATAATGTACCTTCTTTTTAAGAAGGTATTTTTTATTTTAAAGAAAGGGTGGTTAATTATGAAAATAGCAGTTATCAGTATAATACTAGAAGATACAGAAAATTCTCAAAAAGAGCTTAATGAAGTTATAAGCCAGCATAAACACATGATAAAGGGGCGAATGGGCCTTCCTATGAATGAGGCTTCCCTTGCAGTAATTTGTTTAGCAGTAGTTGGAGAGCTAGATGAAATTAATTCCTTTAATGGAAAGCTTGGAAAAATTAAAAATGTTACAACTAAGACTGTTTTTGCTAAAAAAGATATTTGATCAAATCATAAGAAAAGGAGTGGTGGACATGTTCATTGATGAAAGTTATATAAATAATTTATTAAATGAAGCTAAAAACACAAAAAAAGAAGAAATTGATGAAGTTTTAATTAAAGCTAAAGAAAGAAAAGGTCTTAATCATCAAGATATAGCTAAACTTTTAATGGTCACAAATAAAGATCAAATTGAAGAAATATATAAAATTGCAGGTGATATTAAAAAATCCATATATGGAAATAGAATAGTTATATTTGCTCCACTTTATGTAAGCAATTTCTGCGTTAATAATTGTACTTATTGTGGATATAGAAGAGATAATTCTATAGTCAGAAGAAAGCTATCTCAAGAAGAAGTAGCTGATGAAGCAAAGTTATTAATTGATATGGGCCATAAAAGAATAGCTCTTGAAATAGGCGAGGATCCAGTTAATTGTTCTATTGATTATGTTTTAGAGTGCATTAATACTATTTATAATACCTACCATAAAGGACAGCACATTAGAAGAATAAATGTAAATATTGCAGCTACTACAGTTGAAAATTACAGAAAGCTTAAGGATATTGGAATTGGAACTTATATTTTATTTCAAGAAACATATCATAGACCTACTTATGAAAATGTCCATCCTAAAAGCATAAAAGGAAATTTTGATTATCACACCTTATCTTTTGATAGAGCTATGGAAGCTGGACTTGAGGATGTTGGGGGAGGGGCTTTATTTGGTCTTTACGATTCTAAATTTGAAGTTTTATCTTTAATGATACACAACGAGCATTTAGAAGAAAAATTTGGAGTGGGATTTCATACTATTTCTGTCCCTCGCTTAAAAAAAGCTGAAGGAATGGATTTATCTAATTTTCCTCATATTATAGATGATGAAGAGTTTAAAAGGATTGTTGCAATAATTAGAATTGCTGTGCCTTTTACTGGAATTATATTATCCACAAGGGAAAGTGAAGAAATGAGGCATGAGCTTTTAAAATATGGCGTAAGCCAAATTTCAGCAGGTTCATGTACAGGTGTTGGAGGGTATAAAGAAGGGGAAAACCATACAGAGCAATTTGAAGTTTCAGACCACAGGACACCAGATGAGATTTTATTATATTTAATTGAAAATGGCTACATTCCAAGTTATTGCACTGCATGTTATAGAATGGGAAGGACAGGGGATAGATTTATGAGTTTAGCTAAAAGCGGAAATATTCAGAATGTGTGTCACCCTAATGCTCTTTTAACTCTTATGGAATATGCTATGGATTTTTCTAATCCTAATTTAACTAAAAAGGCTGAAGAACTTATTAAAATAGAAATAGATAAAATTCAAAGGGACGACATTAAAAAAATCGCAACAGATGGTATTGAGAACATTAAAAATGGTAAAAGGGATATTTATTTATAAAGGAGGAAAAAATGAATAATACTCCAAATTCAAATAGAAAGCATATATCCATTTTTGGAAATACAAACGCTGGGAAATCATCTTTAATGAATGCTTTATGCGGACAAGATATTTCATTAGTATCTGAAGTAAAGGGAACTACCACAGATCCTGTATCAAAAGCTATGGAATTAATTCCATTTGGTCCGGTATTATTTGTAGATACAGCTGGGCTTAATGATTCTTCCATTCTAGGAGAAGCTAGAGAAAAAAAATCAAAGAAAATATTATTATCTTCTGACCTTGCTATATATGTTATAGATGGAAAAGAAGAGGATTATGAATCTTATATAAATATGCAAAAGTTGTTTAGAATTAATGATTTAAAGAGCATCACCGTTATAAATAAATGGGATTTGTTAAGCTTAGATGAGAAAAAATCATATAATTTTAAATACAAGGATGCCCTTCCTATGAGCGCCTCTGATGAAAATAGCATTTTAAAATTAAAAAGCAAGATAATTGATATGCTTTCCTCTATTGAAGATGAAGTTTCATTAACTTATGATTTATGTCCAAAGGGTGGCACTCTTTTATTAGTTACTCCAATTGATGCTGAAGCTCCAAAGGGAAGGCTTATTTTGCCACAAGTTCAAGTTTTAAGAGATGCTTTAGATAATGAGTTTAAAGTAGTAGTGGTTAAGGAAACACAGCTTAAAGATGCTATAGAAGAGTTTAAAAGAATTGATTTTGTAATAACAGATTCAAAGGTTTTTAAATTTGTTGAAAGTGTAATTCCTAAAGATGTAAAACTCACATCTTTTTCCATACTGATGGCTAGGCAAAAAGGGGATTTAAAAAGAAGCGTTGAAAGTGTTTATGCACTGGAAAAGGAAAATTTAAAAAGAATACTAATAGCTGAAGCATGTACTCATAGCATAGGTCATGATGATATAGGCACATGGATTATTCCAAATTTAATAAAGAAAAAATATGGTAAAAATATAGAAATTGATTTTTGCAAAGGAAATGATTTTCCTGAAGATTTAAAAAAATATGATCTTGTTATACACTGTGGAGCTTGCATGATTAATAGAAAATCCATGGTATCTAGAATTAATTTTTCTAAAAAAAATGGTGTTCCCATTACCAATTATGGAATTTTCCTTGCATACTCTACGGGCATACTGCAAAGATCTATTAGAGATTTAAAATATTAAGATTTAGGATTATAAGAAACTTATAATCCTAAACCATTTAGATTTAATCAATCTCTGCTAAGATTTTACCATTTTTTATTTCTGCTTCTAGTTCAATGACAAAGACCTTCATAAAATGTATATATAATTTGCTGATTTCTTTAGCTGTATTTGTAGTTAAGTTATCAAAACAGCTTATTTGATAATTAATTTGATCCATTATATATGGGCCTGGGTCTAATCCATTTGAAAATCTTTCATCAAAATAAGCATTTTTAGCTTCCCAAGTGGAGCTCTTGATGCATTTTGTATCATATTCAGGCAGCAAATATTTTGAAGTAAAGGCTCTCATTATGCCAATAGCGCCAAATAAATCAATGGTATCTGCATCTTTTATTATATTTAACAGCTCTCCCTTTCTATCATTCTTTGTGTTATGATATTTTATAACATTTATTATTTCCTCAACTTGTTCATCTGTAAAGTAATTTTTGTCTAATAAATATTTGCGAGCAAACTCAGCACCAACCTCACCATGAAACTTTCTGTTTTTACAGAATATTAATCCTACATCGTGGAGAAGAGCAGCAGCTTGCACCATTTCTAAGTTCTCATATTTTTCTTTTTTTGCAATGTATATAGCTATATTCCTAACCCTTTCAACATGCTTAAAATCATGTGCTAATGTATTGTTCATTATTCCCTCAACAAAGTTTTCAATGACTTCAACAATTTGTCCTTTCACTTAATGACCTCAAATTATAGATTTAATATATTTATATACAAATAGTTTAAATTATATAAATGATATTTAAATAAATTTCTTAAATCAGCTTGAGAACAAAAGCAAAAGCATTATATATTAATTTGGCTTGTTTTAATATAATAAATACAATATAATTATCATGGGAAATTTGAAAAATAGGTGATTTTAATTGGAAATGAATGTATCAAAAAATGAGGTAAGAAAAAGAATACTTAAGATGATGCTTCCAATAGTTTCAGAGAGCATAGTGCAGATGAGCGCAAGCATAGTTTCTATGGCTATAATAGGAAGGGTTAGCGTTATTGCAATTGGAGCTATTGGGTTGTCATCTCGAATTACTCAACTTGTTTGGGCGCTTTTTAAAGGGATAACCACAGGACAAAATGTATTTGTAGCTCAATTTTTTGGAGCAGATAACAAAGATAAAATAAGAAAAGTAGTAATAGAAACATTTATTTCTGCTATGGTTTTAATAATAATTATGCAATTATTAATTTTTTTATTTGGATCTAATTTTTTAGATTTGTTTAAACCAAGCGCTGAATTAAAAGATTTATCGCTAACTTATTTAAAAATTGCAAGTTTTGGACTTCCATTTATGGTAATAATGCTAATAGTTACAAGCACATTTCAGGGAATGGGAAACCCTAGAGTTCCATTTACAATAACCATTATAGTAAATATATTAAATATTGTTTTATGTTTTACTACAATTTATGGCCTTAAGATGGGCATAAGGGGAGCTGCCATTTCTTTAATATCGTCACAAATAATAGGCGCTTTAGCCGGAATATATTGCCTTGCTGTAAAGTATAAAATAATAAAAATAGATAAAAACTTTTTATATTTTAACTTTAAAGATATAGTAAATATTTATAAAGTTGGACTACCAGCATCTTTTGAATCTATATTTTGGCAATTAGGAGCTATGGTTATAACATTTGCCATATTAAAATATGGTGAAACTGCACTTTCAGCATATCAGATTGGACTTCAAGTAGAATCTATATCATTTATGCCATCAACTGCCTTTGCTATTGTATCTACTATATTTGTTGGTCATTATATTGGAGCAAATAATGGTGCAAAAGCAAAGATATATGTAAATGAAATCATAAAAAGCAGCTTTATACTTACAATAATTGGAACAATTATTTTAGGGTTTTTCCCTAAAATATTAGTTGGTATTTTTACAGATGATGCTACAGTAATTAATATAGCTTCATCATATATAATGCTTATGGGATTTTTTAGCGTATTCCAAAATTTAGCCGGCATATTTAATGGAGCGCTTAGAGCTGCAGGATTTACAAATGTGCCAATGTTCATATCACTTCTTGGCATTTGGGTAATTAGGGTTCCTTTAATACTTTTATGCACATTTGTATTTAAATTTAACATTGACACAATTTGGTATGTAATATGCCTTGATATGGTTGTAAAATGTACTTTATCCTATACAATATACAAAAGAAAGAATATTTTTGAGAGCGAAAAAAGCTTAGTTGAAAATATTGCATAAAAAGGGGCTAAAAGCCCCTTAAAATTATTATTTGGAGGCGAGAATAATTGAAAAATATTGCTGTTATTTACA
>JAVBPD010000072.1:0-6766 GCA_031549885.1 Clostridiaceae bacterium | reverse complement strand
TTTACTTTATTTTTCAGCATTAAATTTATTTTATCCAAATACTCAAATTGATTTAATTGAATTTCATATTCTTGTTTTTGCATTTTTTGAAGTGTAGAAAGAATAAGCCCACAAGAAAAACTAAGCAATGAACTAAAAATTAAAAATAAACTTACTAATAATGTTGGAAATCTTAATACAATGTGTTTTTCAATATATTCGATAAAAACAGGAATAAATAAGAATAATCCAAGAAAAAAAATAAATAATGATACAGTACTAAAAAATAAAAAAGGTTTGTAATCTTTAAAAAGGCTAATTATTGTCTTTAAAACACGAAATCCATCTTTAAATGTATTTAATTTTGAAACACTTCCCTCTGGTCTATCACGATATTGAACTGGAATTTCATATAATAACATATTTTTATCCATAGCATGAATTGTCATTTCAGTTTCTATTTCAAATCCTTTTGATATAACAGGGAATGATTTAACAAACTTTCTATTAAATGCTCTATAACCAGTCATAATATCATTAATATTTCCGTTAAAAAACTTATTTATTAACATTCTTACAAGCCTGTTTCCTGAATTGTGAAAAAGACGCTTATTTTCATTAAAATATGTAGAAGATAATCTATCACCAATTACCATATCAGCCTTTTTTGATATAATAAGTTCAACCATATCTTTTGCACATTCTGCAGGGTATGTATCATCTCCATCAACCATCAAATAGCAATCTGCATTTATATCTCTAAACATACTTCTTACAACATTACCTTTACCTTGTCGATACTCATTAACTACAATGGCACCTTCATTTAATGCAATCATAGCAGTATTATCAGTACTATTATTATCATACACATATATCTTTGAGTTAGGTAAATATAACTTAAAGTCACCTATTACTTTTTTAATAGTTTTTTCTTCGTTATAGCATGGAATTAATACAGCAATTTCATATTTATTCATATTTAAGCTCCTTGTATAAGTTGTTTAGTAATAAAATATTAATTTCTAAATGTATATTTTAGTAAAATTCAGTTGTCTAGATTTATATATTATCATCTCCTTTTTTAAAATCATCAAAAAGTATATATAAATTATTAACATTATAGTAAAATTTAATCACAGTACTTTTCATCTAATAATTATTAATTTTCAATTTAATTAATATTAATTAAATTGAAAATATAAAATAAAATTCAAATAGCATATAAAATAAATAATATAATCAATTTTAAAGTATATATAATTAAAAACATGTCTTAATTGTTAAAATTATAAAAGAATTTGTTTTAAAAAAATCGAATTTATAATAAAAAAATAAACACGAAATAATTAAAAAACTATACTTTGAACAATAAAAATTTCAAAGTATAGTTTTCAATCCCTCTATCTTATAATCCAAACCTTCCCCTCATAACCCCTCAACATTCCATCGTCATCCTCATAATTAGACAACACCAACTCCCCAATGTCATTCCCATAAGGCCTCTTTATATTTTTCCCACTCAAATTGCACTCAACGAAATAATTTTCCCCATTTAATTTGCGAGAATACACAAGCAAATCCTTATATTTTTTATATTTAAACTCAATCAAGCCATATTTAAAAGCATCTACACTTTTATAAAGGGATATAACTTTCTTATAAAAGTTTAAAACAGAATTTCCATCTTTTTGTTCATTTTCTGCATTAAACTCATCCAAATAAGAGTTTATCCAAGGCACACCCTTAGTAAAGCCTCCATTTTCTAAATTATTCCACTGCATTGGAACCCTAGCATGATCCCTTGTACCTGAAAGAACCTTTTTAAAAGCTTTTTCATCTCCTAAAGTTTTTCTTAAAGACTCATATAAATTTATGCTTTCAATATCTCTTAAGTCATCAATGCTTTTAAAAGATTTATTAACAGCACCTAACTCTTGTCCTTGAAATAAAAAAGGAGTGCCTTTAACTGTAAACTGTATAATAGCTAAAAGTTTTGCCAAAACCTCTCTATATTTATTTGATGGATCTATCTTTGATAACATCCTAGGATTGTCATGATTATCATAAAAAAGGGACATGAAATAATGATTGCCATAATTCTCATTCCATTCTATCATATACTTTTTTAAATAATTTAAATCATAAATATATTCATCAAACCTAGCATGACCAGGCATTTCAAGTATATCAAAAGAAAAAACCATATCTAACTCTTTTCTATAATCGCCTGTTAAAAGCTTGCTCATTTGGATCCCAACACCTGGAGTCTCTCCTACAGAAAAAGAATCATATTTATCAAAAGTTTCTTTCCTCATTTCTTTCAAATATTCATGAAGCTTTGGACCATAAAAGTAATGCTCTATGCCACAAAATCCCATTAATTTGCCTATAAATTCATCTCCACTTGGTAAATCTTTTTCCTTTGAAATATAATTTATAACATCAAGCCTAAACCCATCCACACCTTTTTTTAACCAAAAGTTTATCATTTTATATATTTCTTGCCTTACTAGGGCATTATCCCAGTTTAAATCCATCTGCTTTTTAGAAAACAAATGAAGACCCCATTTATCAATTTTCTTATAATAATTCCAAGCGCTTCCTGAAAAAAAAGAAGTCCAATTATTTGGAGGTAAGTTATCCTTAGACTCCTGTAAAAAATAAAAATCCTTATATTTTGAATTTTTATCGTTAATGGCATCATTAAACCATATATGTTCATCTGATGTGTGATTTACAACTAAATCCATTATTAATTTAATCCCTCGACTGTGAACTTCCCTTAACAAATCATCAAAATCTTCCATGCTGCCATAATACTTTGATATTTTAAAATAATCTCTAATATCATAACCATTATCATCAAATGGGGAATCATAAATAGGACAAAGCCAAATAGCATCCACTCCCAGATCTTCAATATAATCAAGCTTAGATATTATCCCTCTTAAATCACCAATTCCATCTCCATTAAAGTCCATAAAGCTCTTTGGATAAATTTGATAAAAAACAGCTTCCTTCCACCACTTTCTGACAATATCGCAATTATCATCTAAAGGAACATCTTTTTCACTATTTAAAAGTTTAATTAAGGTATCAAAAAAACTTTTGTCAATTGATTTTTTAGTTAAGGCTCTTAATGTTTTAAGGCTTAAATTACCTACAATTGGGTTATTTATTGCAATCTCACTTATTCCCATTTGAAGCAGTATTTTATATATAACATCGTGACCTACAGGGCTTTTATATATTTCTTTTATTTTGCTATTTATGGTAAAAGACTTTATCATTTTGCAACCTCACCAATGTCTTCAAGTTTTTTAAGTATTTCCTTATGAGAATTTTCATCTATTTTATATTTTGTGCGGTAAAGCAAATAGCTCATGAAAATACATATAAGCGGAAATATAAGCATAAAAGCTTTCATAATTAACATACCGCCTTCTGTAACGTCATCTTTAGAAGAAGCTTCCTTTATACCTGATATTATAATTACAGCACCTACAACCCCATTTGCAATAGCTGCACCAATTTTATTTATAAAAGGTTGAAGTGAAAATGTTATGCTGTCATTTCTTTTTTTAAATTTTAAGTGACCATAATCCACAGAATCAGCTAAAAACATGAGCATTAAAAGCTGTATAAAAGCCTGTCCTACAAATATTAACACCCCTGCCATTCCAATAAATATCATGGTATTTGTAGGCGCAAAGAAAAATAAAATATATCCAATAAAAATAATAAACATTGCAAATGTGTACAGCATTTTGCGCTTATATCTTTTGCTAAATACAGGGAAAACAGCAAGAGCTAAAATCTGCGACACACCTAAAATAATTGCAAAAATAGAATACATGCCTTCATCACCATAAACATATTTAAAAAAATAAATTCCAAAGCTTGTTGTAGTCACATAGCCTATCATAAATAAAGACATGGAAATAGCAGTATATAATAGCTGATCATTTTTAAATATAATATTTATCATTTCCTTTAACGATGTATGGCTTTCCTTTTGCATTACACTGTTTGGCTCTTTTACAAATATCAAAGTTATGGTTTGCCCTATCCACATTATAACCACTATTAATATTGAAAAAACAAAATAACCCCTTTGAAGCGATCCTAAACTTTTTCCAAAGCTTTCAGTTATAGGCACTATGCCAGCAACTACAAAAAACAAACCGATGTTTGCGCATATTTTTGCAAAAGAACCAAGCTTTTCCCTTTCTTTTTGATCTAAACTAAGAGTTGGCAGCATAGACCAATATGAAATATCATTAGTGGTATAGCTTATACCCCACAGTAAATATAAAAGCCCAAATACTACAATGAATTTCATACCTTGAATATTAAAATTCGTAAATATTAAAACAGTTATTATGCCAGAAGTACATGCTCCAAATAAAATCCAAGGTTTAAACTTTCCATATTTTGTTTTTGTATTATCTACTATAAGTCCCATAACTGGATCATTAAAAGCATCAAAAATCCTAGCAAATAATATAATTCCTGTAAGCCACCATAAATCGCTAGTAGGAATGTTTATTACATCTGTTAAATAAAAAATAAAATACATGCTTATAAGAGTATAAACCATATCTCTTCCAATAGTTCCAATTCCAAATGCAAATTCATTGTAATTATATTTTTTACTCATTATATTTTTCACCTTCTACATACTGATTATATAAATTTTCTGTAACGCCTTGATTTTCAATTACTTTAATATAAAATTCACCACTTTTTTTAATAGTGCGCTTTTGAGTATTAAAATCCACATGAACAAGTCCAAATCTAGCTTTTTCACCTTCTGCCCACTCGAAATTATCACAAAAACACCAATGATAATACCTTTCAAATGGGAGAGAGCTTTTACTAATTGCCTTTAAGTGGTCATATATATAAAGAGATCTAAAATTATCATTTAAATCGCAAGTTCCATTTTCAGTTACATAAATTGGCTTTTGGGCTATTTCATATAGCTCTTTAGCGCATTCTATTAACCCTTCAGGATATATTTCCCATCCTAAGTCATTTACTTTAGAGCCTTTTAACGTTCCATCATTAAAATATCTCATTGTAGATCTAGAATAATAATTAATTGCAATAAAATCACAAAAGTCCCCTTCTTTTATATTTCCATAATTTTTTAATGGAAATACAAATTTGCCTTTATAAAAAGCTTGACCTATTGCAGATTGAAATAGCCATTTAGTCATTTTAGTAAATGCAACATGCATAGGATTTTTGGTGTTTTCAGGTAAAAATACTCTAACATGATTTGCAAAGCTCACCTTTGTATCGCTATATCTCATTTCTTTTCTAATTTTATGAATTAATTCATAAGCTTTTATATGACAAACAGCCATAATCGACATAACATCAATAGTGTTTAAAAATGATTTTTCGCCTGGAGGCCATGCTCCATAAAGATAAGAATGAATTGCATATACATTTGGCTCGTTTATCGTTAAGTATTCAGAAACTAAATCTCCAAAGCTTTCAGTGCAGAGCTTTACAAAATTTAAAAATATTTGTATATTATCTTTATTTTTAAAACCACCTTTTTTTTCAAACCACATAGGATTTGTAAAATGATGAATTGTTAAAAGAGGAAGTATTTCATTTGATTTTATCTCTTCAATTAATAATCTGTAGTAATTTATTGCTTCTTTATCTATTAAACCTTCTTTAGGTTCTATACGAGCCCATTCCACTCCAAATCTATATATTTTAATTCCCATAGATTTCATAAGTGCTATGTCTTCCTTCCATAAGTTAAAGTGATCATTTGCTCGTGAAGGATTTGCACCATCTTTAATTTTTCCCTTTGTATACCAATCATTCCAGCTATGATTAAGCTCTCCGCCTTCAATTTGTGTGGCAGAAGTTGCCACTCCTAATTTTATTTTAAGTTTAAAATTTTTATTATCCATTTAATAACTACCCCCTAGTTATTTAATAAAGAAACATTAAAATACTTAATATTATTTTTATAATACTTTATTTTTGCTAATAATATAAGTGTAAAATATAATAAAAAATCTCATGAAAGCAACATATTGATTTCATGAGATTAAATTATTAGGCAATACTATAATAAAGTCTGAACCTATACCTTCTTTGCTTCTAACTTCTATACTTCCTTTATGATATTCCACAATATTTTTAACAATAGACAATCCCAGCCCAGTTCCTCCAATTTTTTTAGAATGAGATTTATCAACTCTAAAAAATCTTTCAAATATCCTATCTAAATAGTCAGTAGGAATACCAATGCCTGTATCAGAAATATGTATTTTTGTTTTATTCTTATATTTAAATACCTTTACCAAAACCTTTCCATTAGGCTTGTTATATTTAATTGCATTCTCTAAAATATTAAATAGCATCTCATATATCAATTGAAAGTTTGCATATATTGAAACTTCATTTTTAATAATTTCCATATTAATAGATAACTTAGAAGCACTTTGGCTTAAACTTTCAAATATTTCTTCAATTAAAGATATTATATTGATTTCTTCATATTTCTTCAATCTATTACCTTCATCTAACTCAGATAACATCATAATATCATCAATTAAATGAATCAATCTATTTGATTCAGCAATTATATTATAAGAAAAATCTTTAATGTCTTCGCTTTTTGCAATACCGCTGTTTATCATCTCAGCCATTCCTAAAATGATAGTGAGAGGTGTCTTTAATTCATGAGAAACATTTGAAGAAAATTCTCGCCTTATGAGTTCAATTTGTACTTTTTCTGTTATATCCAAAA
>JAVBPD010000091.1:0-8627 GCA_031549885.1 Clostridiaceae bacterium | reverse complement strand
TGAAGTAAAGGAAAGGGTAAAAACATCTCAAAATATAATGCCTAAAAAGACAAAATTTACAGTTGAAATAAGATCAGATATTGCAGGAAAATTCACTGAATTTTTAACAGGGTTTAGAAAGGATATAACAATAGAGTTAGGAAAGAAATTCCCTGTAAAAAACGTAAATCAAATATTAAAAGTAGACTGGGACAAAGATCATATGGAATTTTTCCTTGAGAAAAACTTTGTTGACAAGAAAAATATAGATAGGCTATTTAGTAAAGTTTTAACTGAAGTAATAAAAAAATGACAATAAGAAATTAAATAAGGGTTTTATAAAAGGTTCCAAATAAAGCCCGAAAACAAGGATTCGTTCCTTCGACAGCAAAAAATTACAATGTCGAACGGTGGACGAATTGGCGAAGCTATACCCAAAAATATATGAATAGAATGTGAACGACAAAAAAACTTGCATAAAAATAAGATAATACATAGAAAAATATAAGAAAAGATAAGAAAAAAATTTCTTCTAAAAAGGTGGGAAGACATGGGGCATAATTTCTAAAAATTGGAGTTAACTATTTATATAAAATAATTAAAAGGTGCAATAAAAGTAACTGCACCTTTTTTGACTATATTGCACCAATAAAATTCCAATAAAAATAGGATAAGATTAAAGTTATGATTGATACAATTCCAAACACAATACCTGCAGTCTTTAGGTATTTTTCTTCCCAAGAATTGGAACCCATTATGCCTTCCGCAGCAACAATAAATGGCTGTTGGTATGGTAAAAAGAAACAAAGGCCTCCAATTATAAAAATTGCAATAAGTATTAATGGATTAATATTGTAATTTGCATATAAACTTGGGCTAAATGTTAATAACAATGCTGAACTAGAAAACCCCCAAGGTACATCTAAAAATCTTATTATCCAAAATATAATTAGGACTCCTATTACAAAAACTAATCCATTAGTTGCAAGGCTTGTAAATAGTGGAGAAATTTTAGGAGTTAACCACTGTGTTATTTCGCATTCTGAAAAAATTTTTTGCAAGGATATAACAGATCCAAAAAACATAGCTATATCCCAATTAATTCCAATAGATATATCTTTTACATTGAATATCTGAAAAATAATTAATAAAAGCAGAGAAAAAGAAACTATAGGAACAGCTCCAAGATGGTGTATGCTGTCTGTGGTTAATCCAATTAATGAAACTAATAAAATAATTCCTGTAAATTTTTCATCTCTTGAGATTTTTCCAAGTTCAATATACTTTTGCTTTAATTCTTCTTTTGTTAAATTTATTTCCTCACTTGGTTTAAACATTATGTACAATACAATGAAGAATAAAACTGTCAAAAAAATTAAAGGAAATCCCATTATCTTAAACCAAGATCCGTGATTTGCTAAATTCTTAACTTCATCAGGCAGATATCCTGTTAATATAGGACCATTTAAGGAACCATTTATCCAAACATTTCCTGGTATAATAGCAGAGGCAAAAGCGATGATTAAAATTAATGAAGCACCTTTTGTCTTAGATTTTAATCTGCAAATATCTAAAATTCCTACAGCAATGGGCATCATTATAGCTATTCTAACTGTTGAAGAAGGAGTCATTAAGGACAGAATTATTCCAATTATGAACCAACTTATGATGATGTTTTTATAGGTTGGCTTAAAAAATTTAATTACAAAGTATGCAATTCTATTTCCAAGCCCTGTTTTTTGTATTGCATAACCAAAGAAAAGTGCTGGCAATAAAGTCCAAAACGATCCAGCAGCAAAGCCATTTGTTGCTATACTTAATGGCAATTTATTTACTAAACATCCAAATAATAATAGCATAGCTCCAGCTGTGTAAGGCATATTTCCAGGTTTAAATATCCATAAGCTAAGTGAAACTAATATGAATGCTAAAATTCCATGAGCATTTATGGATAGACCTTGGAATGGTTTTAAAATATAAATTAAAATTGATATAATAACAAACACATAAACTCCCATATAACGGATAGATGTGTATTTATTCTTATGCAAATATTCCCCCCCTTTTTTTTACTTATTGATTAATTCAAACCTATTTAAGTATACTTAATATTAAATTTTTATTCAATTAATATTAATGTTAAAAGGATTTTTCATGAATAATTGAAATTTTCAAATGAATACTATTTAGTATAAAGAAATTTCAATTATTTATTTTAGGGAGAATATAAAATATGATGCAGCTTTTGCACTATGATTTTGTAAATTTTAAAGAAATATTTGAAAAGTTTTTAATTGAATTATTTTCAAATAAATTAAGCACTAGTTCATATAGAATATATATATATGCTATTAGCCATAGGGAAATTTTAGATGAATTATTTTTTCCCACTAATAATAATGTTGAACTAATTAAATGCTTAAATTCTTTAAACATTGAAAATTATTATAAAAAAGAAGGAAATAAAATATATAAATTATCAATAAGTGGTGAGACATATCTTATTTCTACACTTATAAATTCTAATACTGTTATAGGAAATAAAAAGCTTAAATATCTTGCTATTTTAAGATTAGATGAAAGCTTACTTTTAAATGTAATTATAGAAATGGAAATATATAATTTTTTATACTGGGCATCATCTTATAATAACATTAATGCAATAACTCATGTGGAGTATCAAGTGGGCAAGCTTATACAAGATGTTGGGAAAAGATATTTAAATAATATTTCATCATATCCTTATGATACTTATTCTTTAATAGATAAGATTTCATCTTTAAGGTATGAAGGAGAATCTGCAAAGGGGAGGATTATAATTACATCTAATCAGGAAATTTTAGATAACTCTTTAGATATATCCTTCATAAGCAAGCCCAATTTAGGTGAACAGAAGAAAATAAGAAAATTAGTTGAAATTTCAAGTGAAAGATACCCAATAATATGCAATGGATTTGTTATTTTTGGGTTTGCTGAAATTTATAAAATAGAACAATTAGTAGATAAAATTATTTATGATGGTGGCAATTTGAATGATTGTAAATTTCATGTCATCGATTTTTCCACTGAATTTAATTGGAAGTGTTCTCATTATAACCCTTATACTGGGAAGATTGAAACCATTATGAGAATAACTAATTCTTCACCTAAAATAAGTTTAAGCGATGATGCGTCAAATATTAAGCTCGTGTTTAATCAAATTTTTAATGATATTACAAATTTTAAAAGGCAAATAAAAATAATAAAATACGCAATAAGGCAAAAGCATGGCACTATTGTAGTATTTTTAGAGGATCCTAAAAAAGAAGTGGATAGACTTAAAACAGGTTTTAAAATAAAAGTTGCTAATGCGGATGAAAAAATAGAAAGAATTTCATCTATTGATGGAGCATTAATTTTTGATAAATATGGGGATTTATATTCCTTTGGAGTTATAATTGATGGGGAATCAAAGGATTATGCTGAAGAAGATGTGGAAAGAGGAGCTAGGTATAACTCTTCAATAAAATATTCAGCGTCTGTTAAACAGAAGTGTTTAATTGTGGTGGTTTCAGAGGATGGATATGTAGATTATATATCAGGTGGTAAAAAAATAATGTAAATTAAGCATTGGTTTTAAATAGCCAGTTGCTTTTTTTATTTTTTGAGAAATTTTCTGATTTTTATTTAAGATAGAAATAGAAGTAACCTATAACCCCTTTAGAGAAATTAAAAATACAAGGCGTTATTTGCGCAATATATTTGATTAATATAAAAAAATATAAGAAAATAATGAGCATTTTTATGAATTAAAGTTATTTACAGAATTTGCTTGTAATATTTAATGATATTTCGGTAAATATATGTGTAAATTTAAATTTATATAAAATTATATATTTTAATTATTAAGGCGTGCTTTTTTATAAGGCCTTGTAGTAAAAATTAAATTTATTAAATCAAATTAAGTTTAATTTTTATTTAATTATTTTTTAGGGAGATTTGTTATGAAAAAAGATAGAAAAATATTTTTGTTTATTTTATTGATAATTATAACTATGCAAGTAATGTTGAAAAAAGTGGAAACTTTTGCTTTAAGCTCCAGTGATAGAATTTTTTCATTTCAATCATTAAGTGGCAATTTAGATTGTGATTTCGCTCAAGAGAAAGAATTAACTTTTACAGCATCGTTATCCACGCCAACTATGGCTAATGAAAGTATAAAAATAATTATTCCAAATAATATGAGATTATTGAGCTTTAATATTCCCAGTAGTTCAAGAGATATTGTTGAAAAAGAAAGCCAAGATGGAAACATTTTAGAACTTTATCTTAATCCAAACGTAAATGGGCAATTTGTATTAGCATTTAAAGTTGCATTTGATGATAAAAAAGCTATTGATAATGATACAGGAGAGATAATTGCAGAAGACTTTATTGATGGAATAACAACAGGAATAAAAAACTCAATAACACTTATTGAACGCGCAGAGAGTAAACCAGTTATACAAATTACACAAAATGTGAAGCCTGTACCAGGAAGTGATGTATTATATACAATAACTGTAACTAATGCAATAAAGCATATTGGTGATTCTAACTATACTATATTGGTTCCATCATATTCAATCTATGGCTATCTTTATACAGCAGATATAACTATTAAACTTCCTGATAAAGTTTCATTTATATCCAGTGGACACTCAAAATTAACATATGATCCAGATACAAGATCCATAAATCTTAAAGGAAATAATGTTAATAACTTTTCCTTTAGTGTAAATTATAGTGATACACTAGTCGTAGATGATGAGGTAGATTGGGACCCAATTCAATTTTCTGGGACTATAAAAAATGTAGGTAAAGAACTTACTTATAGTGATTTATACCAACCTCCTAATTTGGATGTGAAAATTGAAGATTTACCTAAAAAAATAACTTCTGAAATGATTTTAACAGATACTCTCCTTATTGATGGAGATAGAAGGCATTTATATCATGTGAATTTTTCTAACATTGGTGGAAAAAATTCCAATCAATTTACTTTTGACCATGATGTGCCAGATGGAATTTATGTAAATGGCGTAAATATACCACCGAAAAATGGTCCGCTTGATTTTTGGAGTGGAAATGTATCAATCTTTTATGACACTAATGTAAGAACTAACTTAAAAAAAGATATTGTTATGAATGATGATCAAAAGAACTTAATAGTAGATGCGCAGGGTTTTGGATTAGGGGCTGATGAATATATAATAAAACTAAAATTTGTAATTGATAATTTTGTGGTTGGTCATTTTATTAAACGTTCTTCCAATAATGCTTATAAATATTTTGATGAATTTTCATTTGGAATATTGGGAAAAGTTGGCTCTAAATATAGAGATGATACCGATATACTTGATGATACTGTAATTACACCTACATTTACATTAACAGATGATACAGATAACATTGGGGTTTGCAAGCGCACAACTAAACTCACAAAGCAAAAAATACAGATGACAGCTTTAAATGTAGTTGGAGGAAACAACAATATGTTCTTTCCTGGTCAAAAGGAACAAATCACAATTAAGCTTAAAGCAGATAATTTTAGCTCTATATATACAAACACAGATTTATTTGAAGATCCAATTCTTTGGGTTATTGCTCCAAAACAATTTATTATTAATGCATCCAATATAGTTATTAGTCAAAATACATCTAATCTTACTTTGGAAAGTATAAATAAAGTTCCGAATGCAATAGCTGATGCTGATGGTAAAAATATATATCAAATTGTTTTTAAAGGAATAATTAATAATACTAATTATAGTGAGAAGTGTGATATTGATGTTCCTTATCAAGTTTATCATTATGCGGAATTAGGGGATTATCATTTTGATATTATTGCTTCTAATGCGGAAAATACTTTACAACATATGTACGACCGACAAATATTTACAGATATATATGACCTTAACAAAGATGGAAGTACCACTGATACTTTATTGAAAGTAGGAATGGTAGAGGACTCTGTTAAAAATATTAAGATTTTGAGCTCAGGGTTTAGCTCAAACCATAAAATTAAATCAGCATACGATAGCAATTGGATTTCAAGCTATATAGAAGGCAATCCTGCTACTATAAGTAAATATAAAAATGGAATGACTGGCTCTTATGACCTTATTATTAATAATAGTGGAACGAGAACTATAACAGGATATTCATATTATTTAAATATTCTAAATATAGCTAATGATGACAAACCTGATTTCTATTTGAATAAAGCAATTACAGCACCAAATGGATTTAGTGTGGAATATAGTACAGATGCTATACCTACAACAAATGAACTTACAGGTGGAGTTGATAGTGGTTACAGTTCTACTGTTTCAGATTTTAAAAAAGTTACTGGAATAAAAATAAAAAATACAGATATTATTAAGCCAGAAACATCTGTTACAATTCCCTTTGAATTTATGATGTCCAATAATTTGCCCATAGATGATAGTTATTATGATAAAGTTATAGCTTTAAATGCTATTTATGCCGTAATGTTCAAAGACGATGATTTTATTTACAATTATAAGTTTTCTAATCTTGGGGTTAGTTTGATAAGAGATGAACCTCCAGTTTTAGAGGTAATTCCTACAAAAATAATAGATAAAAATAGCGCTTTTGATATTAATAATGCTAAGGATTTAATAACTACAGCTAGCGATGTTGAAGATGGAAATGACTTAAAAGACAAAGTGGTAATTACAAATTTACCAAATACAGCTATAGTAGGGGTTTATACAGTTAATTTTAGTTTGACGGATAGTATGCAGAATAAAGTAACAGCAAAATCATCAGTGGTTGTGAAAGATGATGATACCTTAGTAGACACAGATAATGGTACAGTAATATATGGAAAAAATTTTCTTTTAACAATAGGAGAAGCAGAAGTTTTAAATGGTGCAACAGCTTTATCAAAATCAGGTGCAAAGGCATGGAAATTGAGTGATGGTTCGGATTTAACATCTCAATTATCTGTCAATATATCTGCTGTTAAAGCTATAGTTGGACCTTATCCAATAATATTGAGTGTAAATGGAACAGATAAGACAATAATAGCAAATGTAATCGATGATAGTACCGTAACAATTGGAGATATAGCAATTGATGCTAAAGATTTTATCTATTGTGTAAACGATATGCCAGTATCAGATCAGTTTGTCTTGACAAAATCTAAAGTAAAAGCATGGGATATGAAAACTGGATTGGATATATTGGATAAAGTAATAGTAGATAAATCTAAAATGAAAAATACAGCAGGAGTTTATAAGGTAGGGTTTAGAGTAGATATACTAAAAGCAACATTAGGCAAAGATAGTGGTGGAATGGATGCAGCCTTAGTAGATGCAACATGTATTGAAGTTCCAGCACCTACTATTAATACAATCTATGAGGGAGATGAAAAAATTAGTGGAACTGGAAAACCAGGGCAGATTATCATTGTAACGTTTCCGGATAATTCAACTAAGACTACTATAGTAGATACAGATGGAACTTGGAGCGTTGATGTACCTACAACAGTTAAACTTAAAAAAGATGATGAAGTGAAAGCTCATGCAGAAGATAATGATGGCAATAAAAGTGATGAAATAAGTGCTATTGTTGTGGGAGTTTCGAATAATAGTACAAATAATAGTAACAACAGCAATAACTCAGATGATAGCAATGCCTCAAATACTAGTAATAACTCAAATACTAGCAATGCCTCAAATACTAGCAACGACTCAAATACCAGCAATGCCTCAAATACTAGCAATGACTCAAATACTAGCAATGACTCAAATACCAGCAATGACTCAAATACCAGCAATGCCTCAAATACCAGCAATGATTTAAATACTAGCAACAACTCAAATGCTAGCAAAAACACAAATAATAGCAATGGTTCGGATAATAACAATACAAATGACAATGCTATCAATCCACCAGTAATTGATCCAATAAATTCAGGAGACACATCAATAACAGGAACAGGAACACCTGGAAATAAAGTAGTAGTAACATTCCCAGATGGGTCCACTGGAGAGGGAACTGTAGGAACAGATGGAAAATGGACAGTGCCAGTTACGCCTGGAACAACATTAAAACCAGGTGATGAAGTAAAAGCACGTCAAGAAGATAAAGATGGAAACAAAAGTCCAGATGCTACAAGAATAGTTGGGGATAATAGCAATACAAGCAGCACTGGCGGCAACACAAGCAGCACAGGTGACACAAGCAGTACAGGCGGAAACACAAGCAGCACTGGCGGAAATACAAGCAGTACAGGTGACAATACAAGTGGAACAGGAGGTAATACAAGTAGCACTGGCGGAAATACAAGCAGTACAGGTGACAATACAAGTGGAACAGGTGGTAACACAAGTAGTACAGGAGGAAACACAAGTAGTACAGGCGGAAACACAAGCAGTACAGGTGGTAACACAAGCAGCACTGGAGGAAACACAAGCGGAACAAGTGACAATACAAGCGGAACAGGAGACAATACAAGTGGAACAGGAGGTAACACAAGTAGCACTGGCGGCAACACAAGCAGCACTGGCGGCAACACAAGCAGCACAGGTGACAACACAAGTGGAACAGGTGATAACACAAGCGGAACAGGCGGAAATACAACAAGACAAGATGGAAAA
>JAVBPD010000076.1:0-8418 GCA_031549885.1 Clostridiaceae bacterium | reverse complement strand
ATTAGAAGTCACCCAAGCTTTATTTTTTCTCTTTCACCGCAGGAGTATGAACGGTATAGGGGATATTTCGCAGAATACAATTTACTGCAACAAAACTGGAAGTATTATTTATTTGACTAAATTTTTGCAAAATCATTTATTACTTGAAAATAAGAAGAATGAAAACGCTGTGAAGTGGTAACGAAACCAGAATTGCTCAAACCACTTTAGAAGAAGAGAATCTGATTCTAAAAAAAAACTTTAAGCATATTTGCCCGAGCATAACTGAACGGAGTGGGCTTTCCGCACGTTTTTGTAAAAGACCTTCAGATTTTAAAATTTTTATTTTATTTACTTGAGTGTTATCCTCTGGGTCTTTTAAAGAATCTAAAATAAACATTTCATTTACAATTTCTTCTGCAAGAACGCCTAATTTAAAAAGACATGCATTTGTATCAGTATATATATAATTTTCTGCCAAATAACCTAGCTTTGCTAATATAGGAAAATCGTTTTCTAAAAAATTAAAATTACTATTCATAAATTCCTCACTATATCAAATTCAAAATAATTTTCACCATATGGAGTAAAATGTATACCTTATGAAATATTTTAAAGCATAATAACTTGTTTTTCCAGTGGCATTTTATTGCTTCAATACCAATAATAAGGATGTTATAAATTTAATGAGAATCAAATTTATAACATCCTTATATTATTAAACTCTATTTTTATCAATTTTCATATTATTAATCTCTGCAAATTTAACCAAAGTACTTTTTGCAATTTCTATAATTTCGCTATCTTCAGGTTTAAGCATATACAAATATTTATTATAAGCAACTAAAGCAGGGTGTCTATTGTTTTTACCTCTTAAATCATCAAAAGCACAATCTAAATATGTTTTCATTCTATCTTCTTTTTTTAAAGAAATGCTTTCATACATAAAATATATAGTTTGATGTTCTTTAAGCATCTCCTTTGAAAAATAAATACAAATTGAATTAAATAACGAATATAAAAGATCAGTTGCATGATAAGTTTTAACAAAGCTATTTTCTAAAGCAACATCCATTAAATCCTCAATAAACTTTTTAATGCTTTTAATATTTTTTAACTTTTCACTTAAATTATCATCATTTTGCAATTCTTTTTTAAGTGACTGTTCCTTTAAATTTTCAGAATTAAAGATATCGCCTTTGCTAATTAAACTTTCATCATCATTATTTCTATCCTTATCAATTGATACATTATTATAATTTTTAAACTCTAAAATTCTACTTTTTAAATCTTTTTCATCTGAATCAATAACAACTTTATAAATATACTTATTATCAGGAATTTCATATAAAACATTAAGCATATTTTTTTCAAAAGCACTTCTTAGATTTCTAACACCAGTTTTGCTATTTACAGCTTTTTTTGCCATGAAGTTAAGAGCCTTTTCCGTAATTTCAAGGCCTATACCATCATTCTCTAATATGTTCTTATACTGATTAAACAAACTATTCTTAGGCTCTACTATAATGCGCTTAATTTCATCGTAAGAAAGATTTGATGTACTAGCTATATGAGTAAATCTTCCTATTATCTCTGGCATAAAACCATACTCAATTAAATCTTCACCCTCAACATAGCTTATCAAATCATTTTGCTTTCGATATATGTAATCATCATCAACTTTTACAATTTCACCATTTATAAAATTAAAATCAATAACCTTTTCATTATAATAATCTTGATTAGTTGTAAGCCTTCTCTCAATTATGTCCTCAATCCCTTCACATGAACCAGTAGCAATAAAGAGAATATTCCTCGTGTTAATTACCACATTATCATTTAACGACATATCTATACCTTCTAAAATCTTCAAAAAAGAACTCATAGCACTAAATCCATAATTTCCAGGTTTATCGCTTACTTTTATTTTATCAATTAATTTATCAAATTCATCAAGTATTACAACTGACCTTTCTGTTCGGCATATATTGGAATCACATTTTCTATATAAATCATACATAAAGGAGTCAATATTTGAACCCTTATACCCAGCTGGAGTCAATAAACTACAATCAAATACCATGGAATCTATACCCAAAATCTCACAAGCCTTCATTGCAGTTAACGTTTTACCAGTACCACTATTTCCAACTATAAACATATTGCTATTGCTTAAATTAAAATCTTTATAAGTAGAAAAATTGCTAACTCGTTTTTTGTGCAAATAAATCACTGTTGCTATAATTTTTTTCAAGCTTTCTTGTCCTATAACAAACTCATCTAATCTTTCCTTTATAAATGATGGGGTTATACCATTGCCTATCATAAATGCACCTCTTATCCATACTTAAAGAACTTATAATTTAAAAACATTATAGATAGTTGATCCTTTAATAAGCATTAAAACTACTTAAACTCATAAAATTTAGATTCATAATCACAAAAAGTAGCCATATAGCTACTTTATATAGAAATAATTACTTTTTTTAAAAGAATTATAATATCTAAAATTTTTGTACTTTTACAACTCAATAAATATCTAAAATTAACTTATTTACCTATTATGCCAATATTTTATGTGAAAAATCAGTACAATTATAAATGAAAATGCTTGTGCTATGCACTAAAATAGGCTTTTGCTTAATATTTAACACAAAATCATCTCCCCTTAACAATATAACTCCACTATATCTTCTTTTAGTTAAACCTTAAATAAAGTTACATAAAAATGCAAAGGCGAGAGTTTCAATCTCTCGCCTTTATCTTAACTTTACATTCTCTAAAATCCAAGTCTTTTAAAAAAGCTTCAAAAAAACTTTCATCTTGAGAAGAAAACACATCTTTCATGCCTACTTTAAAACCACTTTTATCTTTTTTTGATATACTTTTGTTAAAGTTTATGCTGTGAAGTACCTCTCCTACTTCATCCGCATATTCAGGGTTATACTCTAATATTTTTTTTGTATTAAGTACAATTAATTGTTTAATATCATCATTAACTTTATTTATAATATCTAAATAACATTCTTTATATGTTGAATTTTGAATGCATTCAAGGTTTATTTTATAAAGCCAAAAATCACCTCTTAAATTAATTATTTTGTAATTTTTTATAAGCTCATAAAGGCCTTCATATATACCATTTTTATCTATAAAATAAAATATGACTTGCATAATAGCCTCATCTTGATAAGGCTCCTTTACATCGTTATCAAGAAGATAGCACAAGTTTTTTAAATTATTTAGTGTTCCATTAGCCATAACTTCAATCAATAATTCATCACTAGCTTCAATATCATCACCATATCTAAGAGCATCTAAGCTCTTAAAAGCATTATCTAATTCCAACTTAATCACCTCTTAAACATTAATATGTCCAAATTTTAAACTTTAAATCTATATCCAACTCCCCAAACAGTCTCAATGTACTTTGGATTTTGAGGATCCTCTTCAATCTTATGCCTTAACTTTTTAATATGTACGGTTATTGTTGCATTATCTGTAAAAGATTCATATCCCCAAATATTATTTAAAAGCTGCTCTTTTCTAAAGACTTTGTTAGGGTTTTGAGCTAAAAACACCAATAAATCAAATTCCTTATTAGCAAGTATAACCTCCTCTTTATCGATAAACACCCTCCTTGCTTCTAAATCAATTTCAAGGCCATTGATATTAATGTTATTGCTCTTTTTATTTTTATTTAAAGTTAACCTATCATATCTATTTAAATGAGCATTTACCCTAGCCACAAATTCATTTAAAGTAAAAGGCTTAGTTATATAGTCATCAGCTCCAAGACCAAGCCCCCTTACTTTATCTACCTCCTCAGATTTTGCAGTAACCATTAATACAGGCATATCACTGCATTTGCGTATTAATTTTAAAACCTCAAAACCATCTAGTAAAGGAAGCATAACATCTAATACTACTAAGTCGAAATCCCCTTTATAAACAGCATCAATCCCACTTTTGCCATCATGCTTAATAAGAACCTCATACCCTCCAATTTCTAAATAATCCCTTTCAAGCTCAGCAATTGCTTCATCATCTTCAATTATTAAAATTTTTTTCATATAAAATCCTCTAAAACCCTCTTTAAAATTATTCTCTTAAGCTTTTTCAAATGAAATATAAATTGCAAGCCCTTTTTCTCGACTTCTTGCCCAAATATGGCCATTTTCAGCTTCTACTATTTTCTTTGCTATGGATAATCCTAAACCGCTTCCCTCTCCATGCCGCCTAGAAATATCCTCTCTAAAGAATGATTCAAAAATCTTGTCTTCATTTGATTTTTCTATTCCTATTCCATTATCCTCAAAAATCACTAAAACATTGTTTCCAGAATCCCTTGTTTCAATCTTAATAATAATATCATCAAATGATTTATATTTAATGCTATTTTGTATTAAATTTTGAATTACTCGAAATGTTTCTATTTTATCTATTCTTACAACAGCATCAAATGATAAATTTAATTCTATTCTAACATTTTTTGAAAGAAGATCAAATTCTATTTCAGAAATCATCTCCTGTAAATATTCAGCAATTCTTACATTTGAAAAATTAAACGATATTTTATTTAATTCTAATTTAGAAATTATAAACAAATCATCTACTAATTTATTTATATCCTCTGTTTTCTTATATATAGTTTTTAAATATTTTTCTTGTTTTTCAGGGGTATTTGCTACATTATCCAAAATTCCTTCTATATATCCTTGAATTACAGTAATAGGTGTTTTTAAATCATGGGTTATGCTTGCAATTAAACGCCTTTTCTCCTCTTCATATTTTAAGTTTTCATCTAAAGTATATTTTAATTTTTGACGCATTTCATTAAACTCTCTCATTACATCATAAAATTCATCTTTAGTTTCATATTCAATTGCAAAATCTAAATTGTCATTTTTAATTTCATTAGCTGCTTTGCGCAACTTTCTTAATGGGTTTAATATGCTTTCAGAAATAAAAAAAGAAAGCAAAATACTAATTATTATTAACAATGCCAATATGCAAATAAAAATTAATATAAGCAAATTAGATTGAATATAATTTTCATAAGCACTAAGCCAGTTTCTAGCAAGAAGAAAAATAATAATTCCAGGAAAAAACAACAGCATAATATTTGATAAAAATAATTTAACCCTTAATGACATATTACACTTCTTTTGCATCGAATATTAAAAATCCGATAATAAAAAAAATAACAACATAAGATAAAAGCAAAAGACTGCTATTAATAAGCATATTAACTGGAACTAAAGAACCAATCCACATCTGATACCAGCTATTATAAGATACAAAGAGAGCTGGGCTTATTTTTGAAAATACAACTTTAACAGCCATCAAAAGTACATATATAGCAATGCAACTAAACATGGTTAAAGATGGGTTATTAATAATAACTCCAATAAGAGAAGCCATGTGTATTAATATAACCATTGGAACAATTGAAACAAAATAAGAAAGAACTGCATTATGAGTTCCAATTAATTCCCCTCTAAATAAAAATCGTAAAATAACGGTTATTGCCAAAATTATCATTAAATTTAAAAACACAATAATCGTAATAGCTAAATTTTTTGATACAAATATTTTAAATCTCGTAACTGGTCTTAAAAATGCAGCTTTTATAGAATTATTTTCAAATTCTTGGGAAAAAATATCCGATACAATCATAAAAATTGTAAGTGGAATCACAGCAGATGTAAAAACTGGAAGCATTGTAAAGGGTAAATTTGGCAAATTAATAGAAAATCCACTTATGCTAAATTTGTTTGCAGAAGTTCCTAAAATCGATATCAATATGCATAAAATAATTTCAATAAATAAAATAACCTTTGTTTTATTTTTTGAAAATATCTTAGTTATTTCATTTTTAGTGGTTATATAGACTAAGTTCATTTTATTCCTCACATAAATTAAATTATTTTGTTTTCATTTTTATTTCGTTTAGAAAATACTCTTCAAGATTAGGAAAATTCTCATGTATAGTTTCCATATCACACTCAGAAATTAACTGTCCTTCATACATTATTCCAACTTTTGTACATATTTTTTCTATTTCAGAGGATAAATGACTAGAAATTAAAAAAGAAGTACTTTTTCTTTCTCTAAGCTTTAATATTACATTTCTAATTCCAACTATGCCTTCAATATCAAGGCCATTAGCTGGTTCGTCAAGAACTATTAATTTAGGATCTCCAACAAGAGAAATAGCTATGCCAAGCCTTTGCTTCATTCCTAAAGAAAATTTTTCTGGTTTTTCTAGTTTGTATTTTTTAAGGCCAACAAGGTCGAGTATATCATCCATAGATTCCCTGCAATTATAATATTTTGACACCATCTTCATATTTTTTTCAACAGATATATATCCAATAAAAGATGGTGTCTCTATTAAACTTCCTATTTTAGATAAACAACTCTCGTGATAAAGATCAATATCCTCACCAAACAACATTACCCTTCCATATTTAGCTTTTGTAAGACCTGTTACAATCTTCATTAAAGTAGTCTTTCCTGCTCCATTTGATCCAAGAAGGCCATATGCCTCGCCTTGTTTTATTATAAAAGATACATCTTTTATCCCTCGTTTATTTTTAAACATTTTAGTTACACCTTCTGCAACAAGCACATTTTCCATCTACAATCCCTTTCAAATTAATTTATAAATAAGGAACCATTAATTTTCTTTTATTAAGCATTTTGTAATTAATTTTTTTCATTAAATATAGAGAATATATATTAACTCCTGTTTTACTATCATTTCTTCTAAGATCAGCCTTTTCATTTATAATTCTAATTATTGGGTTTACTTGAATTAAATTATTCATAAAAACCATCCTTTCGTATTATCGTATTATTAATTAAAAGTATCTGCTTTAATAGCATCCTTTAAAATATTGTCGTCTATTTTTGCTGGAGTAGTTGTTCCAAAATTATCAAAATAAGCTTCTGAATTTATAATAGCTTTATGAGAGACATTTTGCTCATCTTTATAAATAATCTCTGTTACAACTATAGAATCCTTTACTATATCATTTTCACCTAAAGTGGCACTAAATTTAAAACCTTGTATTATTGGATCTACAATTTTATTATTTACAACTTCAGAATTTTTACTTACAGATATTTTATTTTCAATTTCTATAAGTGAAGATAATCCAAGTTGTGAAATCTCTGGAATTTGATTTTCTGAAAGCGTTAAAGATATATTGCTTCCATTTGTAACTATATAATTTTTAGTATCTCCAGTTAATGTATCAGATAACAATTCCATAAATTTAATTTGAGTTGGGGATAAATTTGCAAATGGATTGCCGCCTTCAATTTTCCCCTTATGTTCTATTAAATGCCAATTCCCATCTTCACCTAAATACACCGTTTGAGAACCTTGATAAATAGTCTCCATATGTTTTTCACCATTTTCATTTTTTACATTGCTTATGGTGCTTACACTATCTAAACCATCATTTTTTACTTCATTTAAACTTGTAAATATTTCTTTACCATCAACTGTAATGCTCATATTTAAATTTGCTGTATAATTTTTTTCATTAGTGGCTGTATTTATTAATGCTTTTTTGTATTTATCATAACCTGATGCTGTACTAATGCTTGCAAAAGCAGTTACTGTAAATACTAAAACAGCTGAAGTTATACCAAATATAGATAATAATACCTTATTTTTTTTAACCATAATAATCGATCTCCTCAACTTTTTTAATTCTTTATATTATTAGTTTAACAGATAAAAATAAAGGCTCTCTTAATAGATTCTAAACTTTTTATAAACTATTTATGATAATTTAAGTAAAATAAACTACAACCTTAAAAAATTGCAGTTTGAAGTTTTACAATTATTTGTAAAAAATTCTTTGGATTTTTCAGGTAAAAAACAACTTTTTTTACTATAGATTAAAATAAAATTAACAATATATAAAATCACCATTTATTGATTAAACCACAAATAAACCTTAAACTAATTTTCTTTTTTTCAAGGTTTTCCGCTATAAATATTTAATTTATTTTTTAAATCTTAATTTTTTATAATACCCCTAAAATTTAAACCAAGACTACTTTATCTTTATCATTTCTCCAATTGTATTTGCTTCCAATTTTTTTAATATTTTCTCATCTATTATATTTTTTTCAATATAATATCCCATGTCATCTTTGTTATATTTAACTTTAAAGGCCTTTTTAATCTTTCCTCTCATATCTTTGCCTGCAAAATTTGCAACATCTGTCCTTTTAAAGGATGCAACAATGTTAAAAAATGGGTTTACAAGCTCCCTATGAACCTCTATAATTATCTTTGTAGTTATAGGAGTGAGATTACTGACTACATTTATCTTTTCATCAAGCTTTTCTATTGATATATTATCTTCACTGGTTAAAAGCTTTAATCTAAAGATAGCATTAACTCCTTCTACACCA
>JAVBPD010000142.1:0-31107 GCA_031549885.1 Clostridiaceae bacterium | reverse complement strand
GAAAATGACTCCTATAAGAACAAC
The DNA here is from genome assembly GCA_031549885.1 of Clostridiaceae bacterium. GTDB lineage: Bacteria > Bacillota > Clostridia > Clostridiales > Clostridiaceae > WQUF01. The sequence goes on along the minus strand of JAVBPD010000142.1, from coordinate 31,083 downwards.
TATAGTATTAAATTTAGATAACCAGCTAGTTTGCGAGGTTTTAGATGCAATTCTTTCTATAAAAGAAAGGTATATAAAATTCAATGGAAAAGGAAGCAAAAATTGTATAAAAATAAGAGTTAATGAAAGGCACATGGCACAATATTTAAATAGAGGATATGTGACCCAGAGCACTTTAGATAAAATAATTAAAAAAGATAAGAATGTAGATTTAAGCAATTTGTTATAATTTAGGATATATAGTATTAATTTTCATAAAATAGTTTAACGAATATAAATTAAATACAGAAAACAGACCTGTTTTTTAAAAAAATAAAAAAAAGAGGTTTAATCGGCGTATATTAAAACACAAAGTCGTTAGACTAACCTTATAAAACAATACCTCTCATCAGTTATAATACGGTATTTAACACCGCATTTTAAGTTAATATGCTTAAGACAAATTTGTACTTAAATAATCTCAAAATTTATTTTTAATAGTCATAGTATAATTTTAATAAAAAAGGCTGCTGCAGAATTGATTTTATCGATTCTGCAAAACAGCCCCTTGATATATTGAAGCGTTATATCAAGCCAACCGTTTTAGAGATAGGAGCCGGTTGGAAGGTATACAAAGGATATTGTTAGCTTCTCTTTATTAAATAGACGTTTTTTCTAGTGCAATTTTATTAAAACCTTATTAATTTATTTCATTTTCCCAATGAAAATCACCAGAATCTTCATAACACTTCGGCCAATGACTACACCATTTTGGAACAGTTGGTTTCTCCACACGATCAAGGCTTGGTGTATAGGGTTTGATATCCAAAACTGGTGAACCATCAAATGCTTCAATATATGCAAGGCCAATTTCAGCATTTTCGTGATCAATATAAGTAATTTGTACACAATCAAGTGCAATTGGATTTGGGCGCATAGGTGAGCGAGTTGCAAATGTGCCAAGCACATCTGGACTGGTCTTGTAAGGTTTAGTTTCTGTTAGCGTATTCCTATCCTTTGGATTATCGCATTCAGAAAACCACCATAATACCTGAATATGGCTAAAACCATCCAGACCAATAAGCGCAGGTGTTAAGGCTTTGTCCAAAACAAGCCTCATGCCATTTTCATCGCATTTAATTGTTCCTATTGAGAATACTTTATAATTTTCCATAAATAACACTTCTCTCTTAGCATATTTACGGCGCCGTAATTTAATTATAAATTAAGTATATTACACTTCAAGCCTTTTTTATATTATTTATTATTCCATTTAAAACAAGTTCAGCAATAATTGATACTTATTAACTTATAGTTTACAATAATGTTATGTTATTTTTTTAAGGAGCAATTTATGGATAACCTTTTATTTGGAATAGCTGGAATTCCCATTGGAAGTGGCAGCGAAAGTTTTAATTACTCAAGTGGCATAAAATATTTAAAGGCCTATGGTCTTGATGCTATAGAGCTTCCCTTTGTTAGAAGCGTTAATGTCACAGATAAAAATAAGGACTCTATTTTAAAATCAAAACTTGAAAATGACTTTTATATATCAGCACATGGCTCTTATTATATAAATTTAAATGCAGAAGACCCTGACATAAAAGAAAAATCCATTGAAAGAATATTAAAAGGAGCTTGCGCTTTAAAAAAAGTTCAAGGAAAAAGCTTAATATTTCATCCAGGATTTTATTTGAAAAACTCAAAGGAAGAAGCATATAAAAATATCCTTAGCAATTTAAAAAAGCTTCCTGATATTGGCATCGATTATAGACTTGAAACCACAGGTAAGGGATCTCAATTTGGAGATTTAAAAGAGCTTGTATCTTTATGCAAAGAGATTAAAACATGTAAATTATGCATAGATTTTTCACATTTACACGCAAGGTACAATGGATATTTAAAAAGCTATGAGAATTTTAAAGAGATTTTAGTTTATATAAAAGATAATTTAGGAGAAGAATCTCTTAAAGATATTCATGTGCATATTTCTGGAATTAATTATGGACCTAAAGGAGAAAAAAATCACATTCCACTTTTAGAAAGTGACTTTAAATACATTGATTGCATGAAAGCTTTTAAAGATATGGATGTTAAAGGTTGTATAATATGTGAAAGCCCTATTTTAGAAAAGGATTCTATGCTTTTAAAAGAAACCTACATAAATTTATGATAGGTTTCTTTGATAAAATTATAGATTTCTCTTGATTTTTTTAATCTCATCTAATAAAACTTTATATTCAATATCTAACTTATTTTTATTTTCATCATTAGTTTCATATGACAATTTTGTTAAAATGTTTGAAAGCTTAGCCTCTTTAATTAATATCATATTCTTCAACTCTTGGTTATCAACAGTTTTATTATTTTCACATACAAACTCATCATAACTACCCTTAAAACTTGTAAGGCATTTATCATTAATTATTAAAAATTCATCACACATCGTTGACAAAAATTCCCTATCATGAGATACAAGCAAAATATTTTTTTCTGTTTTTAAAAGAGCATTTTCAAGTGCATTTATGGATAATATATCCAAGAAATTTGTAGGTTCATCAATAATTAAAAAATTATTATCCTCTAAAAGCACTTTACAAAGGGCAAGCTTTATTCTCTCCCCTCCACTAATTGAACTTATGCTCCTATAAACTTCATCACCTTTAAACCCAAATGTGCTAAGGAGAGTTCTAATAAAGCTTTGAGAAAGTGATGAATTTTCAGATGCGTTTAAAAGTATATTTTTATCTTCATGAAGAATATATTGATTTTGGTCAAAGTATCCAAAAACAACAGATTTTGAAATTTTTATATTTTCATCATTATTTTCAAGGATTTTTTTTATAAGAGTTGTTTTACCTGAACCATTTGCACCTAAAAGTCCCACTTTAGTTCCCTTTTTAATGGAGAATGAAGCATTTTTTATTAATAATTTTTCCCCTCCATATAAATTTAAACTATTTACAATTATAGGATGTTTTGATGAAAGTTTTAAACTCTCATGAACATAAATATATATATTCTTCTCTTCTTTTGGCTTTTCTTTTTCTTCTAATTTTTCAAATCTAGACTTTAAAGCTTTTATGCTGTTATCAATATTTTTCTCTGCTTTTTGATTGCCAAGTTTATGGAGTCTTGATTCCGAATTGCCCATTCTATTTGGGGTGTTTTTCATGGAATTTCTCTTTTCTTTTTTACCATTTATAGCATTATAAATCCTTGTTTTCTCACTAATATATTTCTCATATTCCCTTTCAGATGTTTTAATCTCTTCTTCCTTAAGTTTTTTATATTTAGAGTAATTTCCATCATATTTTTTAATTTTTGTTTCGCTTAATTCAAATATTATATTGCAAAAACTATCTAAAAATGCTCTATCATGTGATACAACAAGCAAACTTCCATTAAATTCAATAAACATGCTTTCTAAATTTTCAATAGATTTTCTATCTAAGTTTGTTGTTGGTTCATCTGCAATTATTAAACTTCTATTTTCACTTAATGCCTTTGATATTTTTAATTTTACTTTTTCCCCTCCAGATTTATAATCTTTATTATTATCACATATTTCACTTTGATTTATATAAGAATAGCTATTTTTTAAATATACATACCCTTCATAATCATCTATTTCTCCAAGCATTATTTTTAAAAGGGTAGTTTTCCCAGCTCCATTTTTTCCAATTAATCCAGCTTTATCCCCCTCAAATAGATTTAACCTTTCAATATCTAAAATTAATTTATCACCATAATATTTTTTAAGATTTTCTATTTTTATAAGCAAAAAAATCCCTCCTTAATAGTTTTAGGAGAGAGTAGTTACATAGCTAATTAAGAGCATATTAAAAAAGCTCTAAAACAAGATACTTAAACCTATATAATCTACTCTCAAAAAATTAATAAAACAAAAAAACGTATTTTCTAAAATATTTTTTTATTTTACCTTTATTTTTGTAAATGTAGATTATAACCTCATTAATTTAAATACCTTTTCCTTTCAAAATTTTATTATATATTAACATTTCAATATATTAATTGTCAATTATATTTTTAAGATTTCTTCTGTTTTGTGAATCCCCAACTTTTAAGCAAAGTGCCTATGCTTTCTCTTATGTGATAATTTTCCTCAGGAAATTTTTCATATGCTTCATTTAAATAAGGCAAAAGATCCTTTTGAAAAATCCCAATGGTTTGCAAAGCTTGAATAGTAGCAAGAACAACTCTTTCTGATTCATCTTTTAGCCCTACAATGTATTCTTTACAAAAAAACCTGGCATTTATAACATGACCTGAATTCCATATGGCTGCTGCTCTAATTTTTTCATCTTCATGTTTAAAAAAAGGAATATATAAATCCATGAAATCTTTTTTGTTATCAGATAATATAAAGCAAATTCTATTAAATGAATTCACCTCATCATTTTTTTCAAATTCATAATTTGAAGATTCCTCCATAAGATCTATAAGCCTTGGAAAATACTTTTCTATTTCTAATTTATCTTGAGTAGCGCTTATTATCTTAATTGCAATGGCTTTTTCTATTTTGCTTCCACTTAAATACTGATCTATAAATTTAAAGCAAAGACCTCTTTCAAATTTATAGAGTCTAATTAAAGCCCTTTCTTTAATATCTTCACCATAATCACTACTGCATATATCTTTGCATAAATCAATTGCTTCTTTGCTTGGGTTTTTAAATCTAATTATGCTCATAAATAAATAATATCTTTCTAATTCATCCTTTGTTTCATTAAATTTTTTAATTAATTCTTCTTCATCTCCTGGATAACTAATGTCAAACCTTGTCATGTTCATTCCTGATGTTAAATCATCAATCCAGCGCTCATAATAATCTAAAAAATTCTCATCATGCACAAATTGAAATGGCCTTTCCATATTCCCATCTGTAAGCAATATTCTTCCTTTATATTTACCTGAAACTATAATAGCAAAATCATATGTATATGCTATTGTTCCAATTATTAATAATCCATCGTAATTAGGATCATCTATAGAATCTTCTTTGTTAAATTCATTTTGAATTTTATCAAATTCTTCCTCTGTCATTTCAGGATAAAATATAGAATCCTTTTTAATATTACCATAAATTCTTATATCTTCTAATGAATAAAGGCCACAACCAAAAAAAGGTCCCCCATTTGATATGGCGCTTAAAAATATTCTATAGCTCCTTGGAATTTCTACTAAGTTTTCTTTTTCAAATTTTTTTAGATCTTCTTCACTGCAAGGTTTATTCCAAATGTATTTGTGATTTTTTGCACCAAAATTTGTAAAATTCATATCACAAATTAATGCTTTAGGCATTTTCTCTTTTATTCTATTTACTTGGTCTATTTCTTTTTGAGAAAGCTTCATTACAACACCTCTTTTTTTTATTTTATCATAAAAAAAGCTGCTTAAGTACTAAAAAAATAGTTCTTAAGCAATCCATTAACTTTTAATATTTTGTTCTAGGTTTAAAAAGCAATGACATAAGCAATCCAAATATTATTGCAGCAGATATTCCTCCTGCTGTACCTGTTAATCCTCCTGTAAAAGCTCCTAAAAGGCCATCTTGATCTACAGCTTTAAATGTAGATTTTACAAGAGAACAACCAAATCCAGGCAGTGGAATAGACGCTCCCATTTTAGCAAAATCTATAAGCGGTTTATAAAGGCCAATAGCTCCTAAAATGGCTCCTAGAACTACGTAAGAAACCAATATCTTAGCAGGTGGTATTTTTGTAAAATCCATTATTAGTTGAGTTATTAAACAGAACAAGCCACCTACGATAAATACAATTACATAATTCATCATAAAAAACCCTCCATCTTGGCAATTAATTTTCAATAGCTACTGCATGCGCTATACATGGTATGCTTTCACCTTGAAGCGTTGAAGTTGGGCTTAAAAGGGCACCAGTTGACATTATAAGCGCTTTATTAATCTCTCCTTTTAACATGCTTTTATAAATATATGATGTAAATACTGATGCAGAACATCCACAACCTGACCCACCACTATTTGTCCCTTGAGTTTCTTTATCAAAAATTAATACCCCGCAATCTTTATAATTATCTCCTAATATATATCCTAGATCCTTGATAAAATCTCTACACATTTCAACTCCAAAGTATCCAAGATCTCCAGTTATAATAATATCGTAATAGTCAGGATCTCTTTTAGATTCTTCAAAATGCCTTTTAAGAGTAATAGCAGCAGCTGGAGCCATTGCAGCACCCATATTTTCAGCATCCTTAATTCCATAATCCTCAATACATCCAGTTGTAACATGCGTTATTTTTGGCAGGTTATCACCGCTACCTATTAAAAAGCTTCCAGCACCTGTAACTGTCCATTGAGCAACTTCCTTTCTCTGACTGCCAAACTCTAAAGGGAATCTGTATTGCCTTTCAGCAGATGAAAAATGTGAAGATGTTGTGCATAGGATGTTATTACCAAACCCACCATCAAACAACATAGCTCCAATGCTTAGTGACTCAGTCATGGTAGAACATGCACCATATACTCCAAGATATGGTATTTTAAATTCTCTAGCTGCAAAATGAGAGGAAGTTAATTGATTTAACAAATCTCCAGATATCAAATAATCTACTTCTTCTTCTTTAAGTTTACTTCTATTTAAAAGTCCTTCTATTGACAATTTTTGAAGGCTTGTTTCGGCTTTTTCGAAGCTTTCCTCTCCATTTAAATCATCAATTAAAATTCTATCAAAGTATTTTGATAATGGCCCTTCTCCTTCTTTTGGACCTACTACAGAAAAAGATGATAATATTTTAGGGCTATTTTCAAACGTAACTGTATGCTTGCCTATTCGCTTTCCCACTAAAATCACCTCGAAAAAAAGTAGTATATTATTCCAATTATTATGGATGTAGCAACTCCATAAGCAATAACAGGACCTGCAATTAAGAATATTTTTGACCCTACTCCTAATACAAACCCTTCGCTTTTAAATTCTATAGCAGCTGAAGAAATAGAATTTGAAAACCCTGTAATAGGAACAATAGTACCTGCTCCTGCATATTTTGCCCATTTATCATATACTCCAATACCAGTAAAAAAAGCTCCTAGAAAAACCATAATTATAACTGTCCATGTAGCTGCTGCTTCTTTTTCTATTTCCATATTGACAAGAATGCTATTTATTACTTCAGCAATGGTACAAATAAACCCTCCAACTAAAAAGGCTGTAATAGCGTTGGGAACTATTCTGTTATTTACTTGCTTTTTATCTACTGCATCTTTATAATTAGATTTTGTAAATTTCTCCATAGTTCACCTCCTGTAATATTTAGTTTATTCATTTTTGCATTTTTTATTTATTAAATTTTAATAATAACAAAAAACAACATTTTAACTATAGTTAAAGTGCTATTAAGTTCCATCACAATTTTATTTTACTTTAAAAATTCGCAATAATATTTTGCACCAAAATGTTTATTATATGCGAAATAGTTATTTTAAAATCTAAAAATTTATATTTTTTCATAAAAAAAACCTGAACTAAAGAGTTTCAGGTATTTATCCAATTAATTTATTTCTTAAAGATTTTAAAACTTTCTTTTCTATTCTTGATACTTGAACTTGGCTTATTCCCAGCATTTCAGCAACTTGAACTTGTGTTTTATCTTTAAAATATCTGAGCATAATAATTTGCCTAGATTTTGCATCAAGTGCATTTAATATTTCCTTTAAAGCAATTTTATCTATAAACTCCCTATCCTCTGATACATCTTCGCTTATTCTGTCAATGAGAAGAACTGGACTTCCATCATCTTGATGAACCACATCATAAAGATATTGAATGTTGTTCATACTATCTATTGCATCCAAAATTTCTTCACAAGCCATTTCAGCATAATCTGATATTTCTTGAACGGTTGGTTCTCGTCCAAGTTTTTTTGACAATTCATCTTTAGCAAGCTGAATTTTTCTTGCTGCAAGTTTTATACTTCTTGAGACTTTTATCATTCCATCATCTCTTAAAAATCTCTTAATTTCTCCAATTATCATGGGTACAGCATAAGTAGAAAATTTTACATTGAACTCAAAATTAAAATTCTTAACTGCCTTTACAAGGCCAATACAGCCAATTTGAAAAATATCATCATATTCATATCCTCTATTTAAAAATTTTTTGCTGATATTTGTTACAAGTGGCATGTTCAGTTCAATTAGCGAATTTAAAGCATTGTTATCTCCATTTTGCGCCTGTTTTAAAAGATCTAGATTGTCCTCATAATGGAAAGTGTCTTTTTTCTTCTCATTTCCCTCCATTTACTCACCTATTTCACTGAGTTTAAGGTTTTATACATGATAACTTTAGTGCCTTTCCCCTTTTCAGAATAAACCTCAACTTTATCCATAAAGGTTTCCATCACAGTAAAGCCCATTCCTGATCTTTCAAGATCTGCCCTTGATGTAAATAACGGCGTTCTAGCTTCTTCTATATTTTCAATGCCACATCCGAAATCTTCTACTGATATTTTAACATCATTTTCGAATAACTCTGTTTCTATATAAATTTTTTCTTCAGGGTTTTCATTATAACCATGTATTATTGAATTTGTCACTGCCTCAGAAATAGCAGTTTTTATATCGGATATTTCATCAATCGTTGGGTCAAGTTGGGAAACAAAAGCAGCAACAGCAACTCTAGCAAAGCTCTCATTACAGGATTTAGCTAAAAATTCAATTTTCATGCTATTTATATTGATGCCTTTTTCTTTTATAGAATAGCTGTCTTCTTGTGAAGCTAAGCCCATGGACCTTTCATCGTCATTGGTAATATTGATTTTATTAAGTTTCATTATATCCCTCCCAGTGCCTTCATCGCCTTATCTAAATTATTATAATACTTTACTATTTTGAAAACTCCAGATAAATCAAATATGACCTTTACCCTATTTGAAACATTTATAAGAGCAGTTTCTCCATTTTTCATTTGAAGTTTTTTGTGCCTTCCAATTACGACACCAATACCTGAACTATCCATAAAAGTTACATTTTTAAAGTCAAAAATAAGGTTGTCTACACTATATGTGTCGATTAAGCTATCAACTTTGACCCTTACTTCTTCCGCACTATGATGATCTAATTCTCCAAAAAGTTTAACTATTAACATTTTATTTTTTCTTTCATAACTTAATTCCATAAGATCCACCTACCTAGTTATATGTAGTTATTAGATAATTATTCTACATTTTACAATTAATTCCTTCTATTATACTAGATAACTTAATATTAATATTAACCTACATTGATAGTAGTATTCAAAATTGTTATAATAAAAAAAGAATTTATTTAAAAGGAGTAGGAACATGCTTGATTTATGGTTAAAAGAAACTCAAATTAATGATGTAGCTCTTACATACAAAATTAAAAAAACTCTCATTAGAAAACAAACTAAATATCAAGATTTAGCCATTGTTGACACTGAAGCTTTTGGTAGAATGCTAGTGCTTGACGGAATAGTTCAAACCACCATTAAAGATGAATTTATCTACCATGAGATGATAGCTCATATTCCACTATACTCACACAAAAATCCTAAGAAAGTTTTAGTTGTTGGCGGAGGTGATGGTGGCGCAATTCGTGAAATATTAAAGCATCCAAATGTTGAAAAGGTCATTTTATGTGAAATAGATGAAGATGTTATAAAATATTCTAAAGAATTTCTACCTGAAATAAGCTGTGAACTTGTTAATCCTAGATGTGAAATATTCATAGGAGATGGCTTAAAGTATGTTATAAATCATAAAGATGAATTTGATATAATAATTGTAGACTCTACTGACCCATTTTCAGTAGGTGCAAATTTATTTGGTGGCAGCTTTTACAAGGCAATTTTTGAATGCTTAAAAGAAGATGGCATTTTTATTGCTCAAACTGAAACTCCATTTTTACTTCCAGATTTAGTTAAACAAATTTATAAGGATGTAAAAGAAGTATTTCCAACAACTAAAATATTTATGGCAGGAATTCCAACTTATCCAACTGGATTTTGGAGCTTTACAGTGGGAAGTAAAAAATATGACCCTAGCAAAATTTCAATGGAAAATAAAGTTTCTTTTCCTACTAAATATTATAATAAAGAATTGCATGAGGCTTGCTTTGTGCTTCCTCAATTTATTAAAGATTTAATGGAAGAATAGATTTTTGGTAGTGTATAAAATCTCTGTTATACACTACCTCTATTTATGCAAGTTAGAAAATTTATGTATTATCTATTGCTTATTTTTAAAAAGAATTCATTAATACCTTCATAAAACCCGATGGTAACAATAGTTTTATCTTTATTTTCACCTTCTATGGCATATTTTTTATAAAATTTAGTTTCTTCAAGCGATGGATTAGGAGGTATAAAATCTTGAGCTGTGCCAATACTCATATATTCACACCATTTTTTAATTATATTATCTATCTTATAAAAGCTCCAATCTTTTTCATATCGAAAAGAAAAACTGTACAATTTGCCTGTTTCAAAATCAGCATAACAGCTGATATAATTCTTATATTCTTTAGAATAAAAAGTTTCTGCATTAGTTTCTATTTGCCAAACTTGAACAGTTCTTTTAGGTTCAAGAATATCTAAAGCAGTAAAAAGTCTAATGTCATATGATTTAATATTTGTGTCAAATTCAAACTTTGGAATTGCATCCTCATTTTGAAGCTTCAAGAATTCTTCTTTTAAATTTTCAATTACTTTTTGCTTTGTATTATCGTTAATTTCAACATTGTTGTAATTTGCAAGCAGTGCATAGGATTGCCTTTGTGTTTTCTCTAAATTACTATGAATCCTAGTTAACGCTGAAAAATCACTCTGAATTAAACTTCTGTTTTCAATGGCGTTAGAAAGAATATAAAGTTTTTCCTTTGGTGTAATTGAATACCTATAACCTTCAATATCTGTATCTTCCATAACTTCTTTGTTTAAGATTTTTCTATCACTATACGTTGACAGCACTTGAGGCCCAAAAACAGATATAATTACCACAAATACCATAATCATTATATAGACATTTTTTTTAGAAAAAATACTCATAACCACTCCTTTCATGGTTTAGGTATCTCAAAACATATTTTGGTGCCCTCACCTAGTTTGCTTTCGATTTCAAGCTTGCTATTATGCAACTTTAAAATCTCATTGCAAAGAGCAAGGCCAAGTCCAGCACTACCCCTTTTACGTGTACGAGACTTGTCAACCATATAAAATGCTTCAGTAATTTTATGTATATCTTTATCACTAATTCCACATCCATAATCTATTACAGAAAATTCATAACCTTTTTCCAAAAACCTGCCATTAACTTCTACTTTTCCTCCCTCATAAGAAGCACTAATTGCATTCTCAATTAAATTAAAAAGGACGGTAGTAATTAGCGTAATTTCAGAGTTAATATAAGCATCTTCATATTTAATAATTATATTTGCATCTTTATTTGGATAAAATGTAACATTAATAAAGTCAAAAATCGAATTAACAGAAATTAATTTAAAAATATGATCACTTTTTTTCATCACAAAAATATCTAGTAAATTAAATGAAAGAGACTCAAGCCGTTTTCCTTCACGGTATATATAATCTGCTGCTAAAAGCCTTCCCTCTTCTTCCATTTTTTTAGAACGAAGTAAATCTGCATAACCTACAATCGCAGTTAAAGGTGTTTTTAGCTCATGAGTAAAAGCTTGAACAAAATTTTCTTTTGATTCTGCTTCATCCTTAAGTTCAGTTATTTTTTCATCAAGAGCATTTGCCATTTTATTAAAATCATCGGTAAGCATACCAAACTCATCTTCTGTAACCTTTACTGCTCTTATTTTGTATTCACCTTGAGCCATACTCCTTGCAGCTTTAGTAAGCATTTTCACTGGTTTTGTAAGCCAAATGGATAAAATATACATCACAATTGATCCTGTAATAAGAGTTATAATTGTAACGCTTTGATAAATTGAAAAGTTTGATACACGCTGTGAAAAAATTGTTGATATATCTTTTAGAGTCTCAAGGTACAAAGATTTATCTAAAACTTGAATCATAGTTGCAGTATAAACAAAATAGCCTCTATCAGATTTTAATATTTTGCATACTGTTTTATTTTCAGAAGCATTATCTAAACTTAAATTTAATGAATTAAAATTTTCTCCAGAATATAAAAGTTTTTTATTTTCATCTCTCATTTGAATAAATCTTCCAGTCTCCAATGTCTCTGCAATATCTTTTATAGCTTCATCCCTTAGACTATCGTATTTAAGAGCTGCATTTAAAGCAATGGTTTTAAAAGTAAAGCATACAATTTTGTTCTCATCAAGGGCTTGGCGAATCTCTCTATTTATTGCCAAGCTAAATACTGAATCTATAAGATAGAAACCTCCAAATCCCATTGCTATTGCAATTACAATTATAAAGCAGAAAAAAACTTTGAAAGAAAACTTCATTAGCCCACCTCTAAACGATAGCCAACCTTATAAACGGTTATTAAAATATTTTCAAAGCCAAGTTTTTTTCTAAGCCTTTGCACATGAAGATCTACAGTGCGACTATCCCCGTCATATTCACATTCCCAAACCCTTTCATATATTACATCTCGAAAAAGTGCGATGTTCTTATTTTTTATAAAAAGAATTAAAAGTTTGTATTCTTTTGCAGTAAGATCAACTGGTCTATTATCTTTTATAACTGTTCTTGCATCAAAATTTACAGTTACATCATTAATATGTACTATATTTTCCATTTTGTTATAGCGCCTTAAAACAGTTTCAACTCTAGCTTGAAGCTCAATAAGGTCAAATGGTTTAATTAAATAATCATCTGCACCAAGCCTAAGCCCTTTAACACGGTCTCTTACATCATGTTTTGCAGTTATAAATATAACAGGAATTCCTAAAGGGCGAATATAGTCCATAAGCTCATAGCCGTCAGCACCTGGAAGCATTATATCCAGCAAAATCAAATCAAATTGGAGAGATTCAATAGCATCAGCCCCTTCAATTCCATTAAATTTACATGTGCAACGGTATCCAGCCATTGTAAGATACATACTTATAAGGTCACTAATGGCTTTTTCATCTTCAATTATTAAAATTCTATACAATTATCTCCACCCCCAAAACTCCCGTGCTTTTTGTGTAATATTCGGCAACCCATCAGTGTATTTAAATGTGTAATTACTTTTAAATTCAGTATCTTCTATGAAATAACCAGCTTCTTGATAATAAATATTAAAATCTATAACTAAGCTTGCATTTCCTTTTTCATCAATATCAATATAACTTGCAAGAATATTAATATCCTTAAGACCATCACCATTAACATCAATAAATGAGCAAGCTTTTATACTAAAAAAATTCATATGATCTTGCATAGGCTGAAAATTCCATAAGATATTCCCATCAGAGTTAATTAAATAAATCATAAGATAGTTTTGTCCAGCCATATTATAAAAACCTGGAACAAGCTGTGCAACACCAAATTTTTCTAAATGAACATCAAAGCTCTGGCTTTTTATCACATTAAAACCATTGTCTATAAGCTGTCCTAAAGTTTCAGAAGTATATAAGAATTCAGCAGATTTCCCATCTTTTACATAATCCTCAATTGCATTAACGTTTTTATTCATATCAAACCTGTTGATTTTATCTGATATGCGAAAGTCACGATAAAATCCTTTGCTGTTTTGAAAGAGAACATCTCCAACGTTAAAGGTATTTTGAGAATTTTCATAATCACAAGAATAAATAAGAATAATATCTAAAAGCCCATCACCATTTAAATCTGTAAAAGAAACTGAGGATACTCCTTTAGCTGATTGTTTAAATTGCTCTTGAATTAAAAAGTTACACTGAAGATTATAGGTTTTAAAAATGATGTTCCCATTTATATCTGCAAAAAATAATATAATTAATTGATATTTTGTATCCATAGCAGGAATAAGCTTAATCTCACCAAACTCATTATGTATAACAGAATATACTTGATTTTGAATTATAGAAAAACCATTAATAGAAATTTCTTTTTCAAAATTAGTGTTATTAATTCGCATTGTAAAATCGTTTAAATCATCAATACTATTTTGAGCAGCATGAGCATCTGGGTAACCTCCATTAAAAAATAAACATATTACTATAAAAATTAAAAATAATCTCCCTTTCATCACACCACCTAAATAAAAATCTTTTCAAAATTATATCACAATTGCTTTTATGCTGAAAAGCAATATTTATTATATCAATAAGTAAAGGCATTTTTATAATCAAAAGCTTGAGTAAACCACTCCGCTTTTTATTGTCTTATTTTTAATAAAAGCAAGTTCATCTATTGTCACAAACTTATACCCTTTATTGCTTAAGTCATGAAGAAGTTTAATTGCCGCATCTACACTAGTTTGGTATAAGTCATGTAGCAAAACCACATCTCCATCATTTGCATTATTCACTATATGATTGTACACTGCATCTATATTTTGGTTATTCCAATCCTCTGTATCCACATCCCAAAGCATAACAGCACTTCCATTTAATTTACATATACCATTTGTTATATCATTAAATTCACCATAGGGAGGTCTTACTAAGGTTGGGCGTGATCCGGTAATAGAATTTATCAAATCTGAAGTTTTCATTATTTCAGATACAATATCTTCACTATTTAAATTTGTAAGATTTGCATGATCAAATGTATGATTTCCTATTTGTTGACCGGAATCATGCATTCTTTTCACTATTTCAGCGCTATTTGAAATTCTATTACCCACTAAGAAAAACGTGGCTTTTGCATTGTATTTATCCAAAGCATCTAATAACTTAGGAGTGTTTTCTGAACTTGGGCCATCATCAAATGTAAGTGCTATATATTTTACTCCAGCAGAATCTTGTACAAGTGGCGGTTTTAGTTTTTCATAAATTTCATCCATAGAAAGCATGTCCACTAATTCTGTGCAGGGCAATATAACTTTTTCAGAATCTTTATGCTCTATTTCTTTAAAATGAAAGCTGTGAACTGGTGGGTCTGCATCTTTATGGGCAAGGGGAACGTTAATTTCTTCGCTATTTACCATAGTTTTAAATGCTAAGATATTGATTACTATAAAAATAATATACAGCAACTTCTTTTTCATTTTCATTTTGCACACCTCATTTGTTTTTAATTAAAACATCTTTAGCATTTAGTTTATAAAATTAAGCCATCAAAAAAGTATCTTAGATGTATCATGGTTGTATCATAATATCTCTTGACTTTTTTCAAGATACATATACTATATAAATTAATATAAACAATTGGTATGTTGTATGACGATTTATAGGGATGGAGGTACCTTAACATGAGTTATACTAGCAAAATACCCTGGGAAAGAATCCACGAATTTTTAATCGATAATGGAAAAATATGTGAAGCAAAAGAACTATGCATACAGGTAATAAAAAAAGTTTATTTACTAGTACCTTATGATCAAGCGCGCATTTATTTTGTAAACGATAATGAGAAGATTTATGATGAAGTGCTATTTGGAGTGGATAAAAGGTGGAGCAAAGCTTATCTTGAATATTTTTCAAAAATTGAAAACGGTAGGTATGGATTTTTATCAAAGCGTGATACTGGTCGCAATCTAATTCCTAATTTATCAGGAAGCATATATGATTGGAGAACCTTAGAATACGATGAGTTTATATCTGATTATATCATGCCCCAAGGTCTTCATCATAGTTTAGGCTTTGGATTTCATGATGCTAATAATTTTATAAAATGTTTCTGTACTTTAGATCGAACAAATCGAGGGGAATTCACTGATGCAGAAATTGATGTTATGAGCATACTCTATGCCCATCTGTATAATTTACATAAAAATTTATTTGTCATGACATCAAATGACTACAAATACTATCATAAGCTTGAAACTCAAAATGCTCTCACAAAGAGAGAAGCAGAAATTGCACAATTGATAAGCAGAGCTACAACTCCAGCAAATATCAGCAAAAGATTGCACATAAGCTTAGCAACAGTATACAAGCACATTGCAAATATTTATGCCAAATTAAATGTATCAAGCAATCAGGAATTGCTTTTAAAATTAATGAATTTTCAATTTAATATAGACAGGGCAGAATGATTTAAAAACATTCTGCCCTTTATTAAGTTAAATTACTTTCGAAAACCTAAATTAGTGCCACCATCTACAAAGACAATTGAACCGTCCATATAATCGCTCATTTGAGTTGCCATCATATAAACCACACGAGCAACTTCATCTGAATCTGACATTGGTGCTGGTGGATTTGCCTCTCTTACTGCCATGATCTCAGGAGTTTTCTCTTGCATCATCCCACCTACTGACAGCATGCCGCCTGGCACAACACAATTGATATGTATTCCAAATGGCTTAAGCTCTCTTGCTAAAGATTTTGTGATTCCATTGACACCTGATTTTGATGCAACATATTGTATCATCCATCCATAGGATGTTTCCATAGAATTTCCAGCGTTAGAAGAGATATTGATGATTCTCCCACCATGTCCTTGTTTGATCATCTGTTTAGCGGCAGCTTGTATAAAGAAAAACGTTCCCTTTAAGTTAACATCAAGGGCTAAATCCCATAATTCCTCTGTAACATCAGTAAACTTATTCGTTCTATATACTGCTGCATTATTTACAAGAATATCTAATTTACCAAATTCTTTTATAGTAAAATCCACAGCTGCATCGATCTGTGCAATGGAACGCACATCTGTTTTAATATATTTAACATTATAATTTTTGCTACTAAAATGCTCTGAAATCTCTTTAGCAAGTTCATCTAAAACGTCTGCAATTACGCAACTAGCACCTGCTTCACAGAGGCGATTCACAATGCGAAGCCCTAAACCCCTAGACCCACCTGATACAATAGCAACTTTGCCAGTTAAATCCAGTATTTTTTCAAGTGGTTTTACATTCTTTACACCTACAAATTTAATGCCATTTCCCATATCTATGCCATTCATATCTAGCTCTAACATCTTCTCAAATTGTCTTTCCACTTTCTTCTACTCCTTAAATCAATTAATACTTTTGTTCAAGCGTATTAAGGAATTTATCTAGTTCTCTCTCATCCATGTGGAAACCATGCTTATCCTCAGGATATACACCAGTGCGTACATCGTTAGCCCATGAACCATAAGCAGTAGCTGCCCATTTAAAGAAGTCAGCATATACTTTAGCATGAGAAGCAAGTGAAGGCATCATATTAAATGTATCAAAGTCCACCATCTCGCAACCATCGGCAGCACCACCAGCAGCAATGGATATTACAGGTACACGTAGCTTCTTAGCAATGGCGTTGGTAACTTCAATAGGAGTCAATTCTATGGTCATAGCCATCATACCATTTTCCTGATACTCATAAGCCATACGAAATACTTTCATAGCATCTTCAGCGGTCTTACCTAGGCGTTTATAGCCACCATGTCTGCTAGTCTGCCATCCAGATAGAGCGCCAACGTGACCAAACACCACAAGATGGTTATCAGCCATGTACTTTAGTGTCTCATTGCTAACTCCCATAGGAAGCAGTGAATCAGCTCCATTAGCCATGTACAGAGAGCCGTTTTTTAAAGCCTCTTCTTTAGAACAAAAAGTTGGGGTCTGCATGTAGAAATTAATGTGGATATTTTGAGCAGCACTGCGGATAGTGCGAATCCACCAAGGGGCGTTTGCAATCTGCATTTCTGTGTTCTCGCCAGGAACAGTAAGGCGCAAGATATCGCAGCCAGCCATCTCAGCAGCCATAGCAAAATATTGGTCTCTGTTAGCTGGGCATACTTGGACGAGCTTCCTGCCTTCGTCTTTGCACTGCTGCAAGTAATTAATAGTCTTGCGGCCTTTCTTCATCTTAGAAGCTTGAACCTTTTTATCTTCTTTCGCAATTTCAATTTCTGGAACATTTGCATTTTCAGTATCAGTTGCCATATTATAATTCCTCCCCTATATTTTATCTATCAGATGATTAGAGTATAAATCTATTTTTTTAATAATAAAATACATAAAGTTATGTATTTTATTATTAAAAAAAGACGAAAGCATATTATACTTTCGTCTAAATATTATTATAATCCTAAAAATTTACTCATTACATCGCAGGTTTCTTCAGCATGCTCCAATGTAGACATTTCACAGAATATTCTAATAAGTGGCTCTGTTCCTGAGAACCTGGCTATTATCCATCCACCATTTTTAAAATACACCTTACATCCATCTAAATAAGAAACCTTTTCTACTTCATCTTTAAACTCAGGCAATTTTTTCTCAACCATAAGAATATTCATTATTTTATCTTTTATTTCCTGAGAAAATTTATAATCTCTTTCAGCCATAAAGAATTCACCAAATTTATCAGTGATTTCATCATATATTTCTGAAAGCCCTCTTCCAGTTGTAGCAATCATTTCAACAAGCAAAGCTGCAGCATATATTCCATCTTTTCCTTGAATGTGTCCTCTAACTGTTAAACCACCTGAAGATTCTCCGCCTATAATAGCATTTGTCTCTGACATCTTTGCAGATATATGCTTAAATCCAACTGGTACTTCAAAACATTCTTCTTTATAACCTTCTGCAATTTTATCCAAAAGATGAGTAGTAGCAATATTTCTAACTACGGGGCCTCTCCAATCTCTATATTTTAATAGATAGTAATATAATAAAACTAAAATTCTATTAGGGTGTAAAAATTTAGCTTCATTGTCTATTACACCTATTCTATCAGCATCTCCATCTGTTGCTATTCCAATATCATATTTGTTTTCAGCCACATAGCTTTGAAGTGCTCCTAATGTTTCTTCATTTGGAGCTGGAAGCCTTCCTCCAAATAATGCATCATGTCTCTCATGTATAACATCAACATCACATCTAGCTGTAAGGAGAATTGTCTGAAGAGATGTCTTTGAAACTCCATACATTGGATCAAGAACCACTTTAAGCTTTCTGCTCCTTATTGCATCCATGTTTATAGATCTTATAATAGAATCAATATATTCATTTTGAGGATTAATTTCTTCTATATATCCTGATCTTATTCCTTTTTCATAAGGAATACATTCTATTTCTTTTTTATCCATATTTTCAATATATTCCTCAATGCTCTTTGTAACTAATTCATCAGCATCACGGCCACCTTTTGTAAACACCTTTATACCATTATAAAGAGCTGGATTATGGCTGGCAGTTACAACCATTCCATAATCGCACCCATAATATTTGACTGTAAACATCACAAGAGGTGTTGGAGCTTCTCTATTTATAAGCTTACAATTTATTTTTGACGCTGCAATTACTTCAGCTGCCCACATAGCAGCCTCCTTTGATAAAAAGCGCCTATCATATCCAATTATAAACCCATTCATATACGTATTTTCTGAAATCATCTTATTTGCCATGGCTTTTGCTAAAATCTGAACATTTTGTTTTGTAAATTCATCTCCAATTATTGCACGCCAACCACCAGTTCCGAATTTAATCATAAAATCATCCCTTTCTTATCCCATTATTATTGTCACGTCATTAATAGTTCCTGCATCAAAACAAGGTATTTCTGAAACTTCTTTTCCATTTAAGATTATTTTTTCAACACCTTTTTCTACAGAATTTTCATTTTTAACTAAAATATTGTAAATTGCTCCTCTCCATTTTCTAATAGCAGTAAACTCTTTCCATTCTTTTGGAATGCATGGATCTATTATTAATTTATCAAAATCAGGTCTTATTCCAATGATATATCTTGTTGCAGAAAAATAAGCCCAACCAGCTGAACCTGTCATAAATGGATGCCTTGCTCTTCCAAATGCTGTGTGATCTTTTCCCATGATAAATTGACAATATGAGTATGGTTCAGCCTCTCTAATTTCAATTATATCATTTTGATTATAAGGAAGCAGAGCATTATAATATTTCATGGCTCTTTCACCATTTCCATTTATGCATTCAGCAGCCCAAACCCAAGGATTTGAATGGCTAAATATAGCACCATTTTCTTTAACTCCTCTATATACTCTTGTTATAAAACCAATATCCTCATCAGGTATTGTATAAGAAGGAGCATTTAACATCACGCCATATTCCGTGAAAAGATATTTTTCGACACTATTAAGTGCAATTTTTGCCCTTTCTCCTTTAGAAACACCTGAAAGAACAGCCCATGCATTTGATTCAAGGTGGACTTTTCCTTCTTTATCCTCACTTGTTCCAATCTTTACACCTTTTTTAGTAATTCCTCTTATATACCATTCTTTATCCCAGAGAATATCTTCACAGGCATTATAAACTTTTTCGGCCATTTCATTATATTTTTTTACATCATCATGTTTGCCTAACTTTTCAGCAAGTCCTAAAAAATTCTGTATTGCCCAGTAGTGTAAGAAAGAAACCATGGCACTCTCTCCTCCACCTAAATTTAAGCAATCATTCCAGTCTGCTCTAAGCCCTTTACAGATGCCAGTATTTCCTACCTGCTTAAAAGAAAAATCAAGTATCTTAGTGAGATGCTCATAAACACTTCCTTCATAGCCATCTGCATAAGTTTCCACTTCATCTAAAAATGACAATTCACCAGTTTCTTTAACATACTCTACAACTGCTGATACAAGCCAAAGTGCATCATCTGAACATACATTATCTAAACCTTGTATTAAACTATTTATACTTGGCATTGGCACTACTGTAGGCGATTTAAATGCCTTTTCTTTAGACTCTTTGTCAAACCAAATTGGCTCAAATAGATGAAGTCCATAACCTTCAGACACTTCACCTCTTAAAAGCTCAATTATCCTTTGCTTGCATTTTATGGGATTTGAATGAGGTATGGTCATTGCATCTTGAGCTGTGTCCCTATACCCAAGTCCAGTTCTTCCACCTACTTCTATAAAAGAAGCAAACCTTGAAAATTTAACATTTACTTCAGATTGATATATATTCCAAATGTTTATTGATGTATTCATTCCTTCATTAGGTGTATTTATGATAAAACATGAAAGTTTTTCATCCCAATATTTTTTTAAATCTTCAAAGCATTTATCTACAAAATTTAAATCAGAATATTTTTCCCTTAAAATCCTTCCATTATCTCTTTTTCCTTCACCTAGCATAAATAAAAGTCTAATATCCTCTCCTGAAGAAAGGGTAATATCTTTTCTTAAACTTGCACAATGATTTCCAGTAAGCTCATAGCTTCCATAATTACACCCTTCTTCAATAGCTTTAGGATTTGTTTCAGTTCTATAAGGTCCTATAAATTTATCTCTTAAGCAATCAAATCCATCTGCATCAAAATTAGATGTAAAAAATTGATAACCATTTTCCTCATAAAAAAGATCATATTCAATTATATTATCTTCATAAGATGACCCTGCAGCATAAAGGCTCATTTGAAAATTTTGATTGTCCATATCTATGTGATGAAATGAAAACTCTAAATAAGAATATATACTTAAATTTCTTTTACTCATACCATTATTTTTAATTTTTATATCCCAAAGCTCAATGGGGTCATCAATTGGAATAAATAATGTTTGACTAGCTTTTATATCGCTATAGTCACAGCTATATTTTGAATAACTCAAGCCATGTCTGCACTCATATTTTGCTTTTTTTAAATCTAAACCAGTAGGTTGCCAAGAAATGGTCCAATATTCACCTGTGTCATTATCTCTAATATAAACATAATGTCCTGGTCTATCCATAGGCACGCCATTTGGTCTAAATCTAGTTATCCTATGGTATTGAGGAGATTTATAAAATACATATCCTCCAGCTGTATGGTTTACAACAGCACACATATCCTTAACGCCTAAATAATTTGTCCATGAGTTTGGCACATCTATTTTATTGATAACATATTCTCTATTATCATTATCAAAATATCCATATTTCACTTATATTTCACTCCTATTTATATATTCAAAATAGTATTATTCACAATAATTATACATTCTATTAGTTACTTTTCAAATTGGTCTCATATGCTAATAATTGTTTAATTTTGCGAAAGAAAAAAACTATCTTGTAATTATAAAATCAAGATAGTTAAAAAATATATTTTTATTTTTATATATCTCTTTTGAAATCATAAATTCCCTCCTCATTACTAAGTGCAACAAAAATTCCAATATGTGTATTTTCTTTTCCTTAAAAAATACATATAAAATATTTATGCAACAAAATTCTAAAAATAAAACTATTTTTTTTCCTTATGTATTGCTATTAATTATAATAATATATAAAATCAAATTAAGCTAGTTATAAGAAATGAGGTATAATAATTTGAAAAAAATTTTTACTTTACTTTTAATATTACCAATGATACTCACATCATGCAATAAAGAGGCAACGCAAGCTATGAATAATAACTCCCAAAGTTTTAATGATTCTAAAACTATAACTAGTAATATTGATGATTTTACTTACAATAATAATTCCAGTTCTAATGTTCAAAACACACCTCAAAACATTTCACTTCCTTTAAAACCTTATACGGATATAAGGCAAACATTTAGTAGTGAATCTAAAATATTTCAAGTAGGTGAATTTGACCCAAAGGATATAATTACATTTACTTTTAATGAAGGTACTGTTCTAAAAGGCAGCGAGGGGCTTCAAAAAAAAATTTTGGAGAATGGAAAAAATCCAGGGCTTTTAATAAAGTCTTTACATGAAAAGGGTATTACAGGAGAAGGAGTAAATGTTGGTATTATAGATCAAAATCTTTTAATTAACCATCCTGAATTTAAAGATAAAATAAAAGAATATTATGATACAGGGTGCAATATGCCTGATATTATAGGGTCTATGCATGGCCCTGCTGTTATAAGTATTCTAGCTGGAGACACTATTGGAGTGGCACCTGAAGCAAATGTATACTATGCAGCTGTGCCATCTTGGTTAGGAGATAGCAAATATTATGCTGACGGTTTAAATTGGATAATCGATCAAAATAAAAATCTTCCAGAAAGTGAAAAAATTAGAGTTGTATCGGTATCTGCATCGCCTTCTGGAGACAATTTTTCTTTTACAAAAAATCAAGAATTATGGGATAAAGCGGTTTTAAATGCACAAAATGAAGGGATTTTAGTTATTGATTATAGTGAAAATGATAAAACCCACTTTATAACAGCTGCATATTATGATCCACAAAACCCTGATGATATTACCCTTTGCAAAGCAGGATATCCTTCATCCCCATCTTCTTTGCCAAATAAAAATTTAATTGGCGTCCCTTGTTCATTTAGAACAGTTGCAGAAGAATATGTAACAGGAATTTGTTCCTATGAATATTTTGGACAAGGTGGTTTAAGCTTTGCCGTTCCATATGCTGCTGGTGTTCTTGCCTTAGGATGGCAAGTTAACCCAGATTTAGATAAAGATACTATAATGAAGTTATTATTTGATACATGTTATATAAATAGGGATGGTTCACGAATTATAAATCCAAGTGCATTTATAGATAGAATTAATGGATTAAAATAGTATGTTTGGTTAATTCAAAAAAGATTCTTCTCTTTAAGAATCTTTTTTGAATTAATATTAAAAATAATTATTTACTGGTATTTCTTTTAAGCCATTTTCAAGAGGTTCACTTACCCTAAGCAAATAATTTATAATTCTTTGAGCATCTTCACCATATAAAGGAATAGGTTGGAAATTATTTCTAAAACTTTCCACTCCATCGCTATTTTCAAAAAAGGGAATGATTTTAAAAGTCATTTCTTTAGTTGCCTTATTTATATAAAACCTAAAAAGTGCAGTTTCTCTAGATAATAATTCAGGATCTCCTCCAAAGCAAAAATCACTTATGCTATAAAATATTGGCTTATCTTTATATGTTTCAATGCCCTCCATTATATGAGGATGCCCTCCTATTATTGCATCTGCTCCAGCATCTATAAAATCTCTTGCAAACTTTCTTTGATATTCTACTGGTTCTTCTTTATATTCAACTCCCCAATGCATTGATACAAAAACAAAATTGTCATCTTTCTTATAATTTTTTATATCTTCAATAATTCTATCATGAAATTCATCAGTAATTTCTCTTTCTATTAAGTTATATCCTAAAAATACAAATTCAGTTCCATCTATATTTTTAACTAATGCCCTTCCATCATCAAAAAATAAAAGTTCATTTAAAGTTAATGAATTTATGGTATCCTCATACCCTTCTTCAAAACAATCCTTTGTGTGATTATTTGCTAAATTTAATGCATCAACACCTGAGTTTGTGTAAATAGGTAAATATTTTGGATCAGATTTAATTTGCCATTCTTTTTCCACCATCTCACTTCTAGTTGTAATAGCCGTTTCATTATTCAATATGGTTAAGTTATCAGTATTAAAAAAAGGAGTGCAATATTTAAGAGGATAATTTAAATAATCAGGTTTAGAATCAACTACATTTTCCCATTTTGTGCTTTCTTCAGCTTGGGGATATGTACCAAAAGACGTGTCTCCACCAAATGTTAATATGAAATTATCTTTCATTTTATATCGTTCCATGCAAGACACAGCAAGTAAAAACCAATCTTTTTCTTCATAACTTATTTTTTTATCAATATCTATAGATGACAGCTTTTCATATACTAATTTTAATGATTTCGCAGTATTTCCTTCATTAACATATCCTAATAATATAGATAATCCATCCTTTAAAGTTTCAAAATATAATGTTTCATTTTGCTCCTTAAATTTTGCATTATTTAACACTTCTTTTAAATTTTTTAAATCTTCAATGCATTCGTCATTGCAACCTGTAGATATTATTTTATTAAAACTATTCTCTACCTTATTAATTAATTCATCTTTATAAGTATAAGTTATTGTTTGATGAATCATTTTACTATCGTTTGATAAATTATTTAAGGTATTAATTTTTGTACATCCAATAAGCATTGTGCAAAATGCAATTAATAAAAGCATTATTTTTATCACAAATCATCCTTCTTTCTTAACTCTAATTCTTTAACGCTTTACCTTTATATTTCATATTATATAAATAATATGAAAATGGAGTTTAACTATGGCGTATTGGATCGATATATCTACATCTTTGCTAAAACTAAAGCTTTATAATGATGACATTTTGGTAAAAGTTTACCCAATTGCAGCTGGAAAAATACTAACCCCCACCCCTACTGGCACATATAAAATTGTAAATAAACAGGTTAACCCTGGTGGGCCTTATGGCGCATTATGGATGGGTTTATCAAAACCTCATTATGGAATTCATGGCACAAATGACCCAAGTTCCATAGGCAAAAAAGTTTCAGCTGGATGCATTAGAATGTATAACCAAGATGTTTTAGATTTATCATCAAAGGCAAGAATTGGTACAAAAGTAGTAATTCATGTATAAAAAGTAATAAAAATAACCTTCTATTTTATAAAAGCTTGAATAGAAGGTTATTTTTATTACAAAATTTAAAGAAAAGATATCCATAAAGTAGGGTTTCCTTTAGAGTCCTTGTAAGATATAATAAAATTATAGTATTATCTTAAAAAAATCTAAAGGAGGTATGGTTATTGATTGTTTTATTTCAAAAATTTAAAGAAGTCTTGCTCTCTGTAATTCCCATTACTATTATAGTAATTTTACTTAATTTTTCTATTGCAAAACTCCCAAATGATGTATTTATTAGGTTTATCATTGGAGTTATTCTAATAACAATTGGACTCTCAATTTTCTTATTCGGTGTAGATATAGGAATTACACCTCTTGGCACTAAGATAGGAAAATCTATTTCTAAGTTCAATAAACTTTGGATAATAATTATTATAGGATTTGTGCTTGGTTTTTTTATTTCCATTGCAGAACCTGATCTGCAAATTTTAGCAAGTCAAGTAGCTGCTGTTACAAATGGTCAAATTGCAAAATTAATAATATTAATCGTAGTATCTATAGGTATTGCTGTTTTATTAGTTTTTGGGCTAGTTAGAATCGTTTATAATTTTTCTTTAAACAAAATATTGGCCATTCTTTATGGAATTACTTTGCTCCTATCATTTTTTGTATCACCAGAATTTTTAGCAATTTCATTTGATGCATCAGGAGCAACCACTGGAGCTCTCACCGTTCCCTTTATTTTAGCGCTAGCCTTAGGAATATCAAGCCTTAAGAAAGATAGCAAGCAGTCAGAAAAAGATAGCTTTGGACTTGTGGCAATAACATCTACAGGAGCTATTTTAGGAGTTATGCTAATGGGCATATTTAATAAAATATCAGGTTTAAAAGGTGTATTAAACCATGGGGTAATGCGCTCAACATCTATTATTGGGCCTTTTTTGGATATTTTACCAAATATTATATTTGAATCCATTTTTGCCCTTATTCCTGTACTTATTATTTATTTAGCATTTAATATAAAAGTATTTCATCTTCAAAAAAAGCAATTTAAAAAAATATTAAAGGGTTTACTATATACTTTAATAGGATTAATATTATTTTTATTAGGTGTTAATGCAGGATTTATGGATGTTGGAGTGATTTTAGGACAAAAAATTGCACTTTTTGATAATAAGGCATATGTAATAATAATTGGTTTTGTTTTAGGTTTTGTGACTATTTTAGCAGAACCTGCAGTTCACGTTTTAACTCATCAAATTGAAGTTGTAACCAGTGGTTATATTAAACCAAAAGTCATATTAGGTTCTTTATCTATAGGAGTTGGACTTGCTATAGCTTTATCAATTATAAGAATATTAGTGGCAGAAGTACAACTTTGGCACTATTTATTGCCAGGATATATAATATCAATTGTTATGTCATATTTTGTAGATGATCTATTTGTAGGAATTGCATTTGATTCAGGTGGAGTTGCGTCAGGCCCTATGACAGCTACATTTATATTAGCGTTTACTCAAGGTGTTGCAGATTCTATTAAAGATGCAGATGTTTTAAGGGATGGATTCGGCATGATTGCTTTAGTTGCAATGACGCCAATAATTACCTTGCAAATATTGGGACTTATCTATAAACTAAATATAAAAAGCAAAAGCATTGGAAAGGGGTAATGCCAAAAGTGATTGATTGTGAAGTGATTTGCTTTATTGTAAATAACGATCAAGGAAATAGAGCTCTTAAAATAGCAAGAAAAAATGGTGCTGATGATGGTATTATTTTTTTAGGTAGAGGCACCATAAAAAGCAAGTTACTCGATTTTTTAGATATTAATAATATTGAAAAGGAAATATTGATCATAGTGGAGGAAAAAGAAAAAGGTCTAAAAGTTATGGAAGCTGTGGCAAAAGAAATGGCATTTTGCAAACAAAACCATGGAATTGCTTTTTCTATACCTCTTGTTAATTTTATAGGAAAGAAGCAAGACGAATATAAATGTAAAAGAGAGGAAATTGAAACTATGCACAATGCTATATTTATCATAGTGGATAGAGGGCTAGCAGAAGAAGTGGTTTTAGCTGCTCAAAGTAAAGGTGCAAGAGGAGGAACCATTATAAATGCTAGAGAATCAGATTTAGATAATAAGGACAAGGTATTTAATATGCCAATAGAACCTGAAAAAGAAATAGTTATGATACTTGCAGAAAAATCTATTACAGATGAAATTACAGAAGAAATTAGGAAAAAATTAAATATTGACCATTCTCAAAATGGTACTATATTTGTGGTAAATATAAATAAAGCTTTTGGTCTTTATTAATATGCTTAAATGCATACGGGTGTACTTTTTCATTTTTATTGAAAAATACACCCTTTTAGTTATTCTTTAAAATCGTAATTCATAATGCCTTTTATCATCTTTATGGATTCTTCTAAATCAAGCTTGCTTAAAATTTCACTGCTTGAATGAACCCATCTTGTTGGAACAGAAACACAGCCACTTTTTACACCTGCTCTGCTTATTTGAGCTGCTGCAGCATCAGTTGATCCTCTTTCTAATATTTCAAGCTGATATTTAATATTTTGTTTCTGTGCTATATCAAGCATCATTTGCTTAACCTCTTCACTTGTTATCATACCTGAATCCTTTAGCTTTATAGCACAGCCATCTCCAAGCTTAACATTCATCTTTGTTCCATTAAGTGTATCCCCTGTGCTTGTAACATCTATTGCAATAAAATATTCAGGATCTATGCGATAAGTTGAGGTTCTGCCCCCTCTTAATCCAACTTCCTCTTGAACTGTAAAGGCAAAATAGCAATCATTTTTGCAATCTGAATTTAATATAGCTTCTATCATTATATAACATCCAATTCTATCATCAAGAGCCCTTGTCATTATACAATTATCATTTTCATAATATGGAGTGTTAAATATGCACATATCTCCAGCAGTAATTACTTTTGAAGCTTCATCATAACCTAGCGCTCCAATATCTATATACAATTTATTCATTGTAATTTCAGATAAATTCTTCACTTCATCATTTCCAATAATGCCTTGTACGCCATTATCAAATATAACTCTTTGTCCAAATAAATTTATAGGATTATGTCCTCCAACAGGTGAAAATCTTAGAAAACCTTTTTCATCAATATGGGTAACCATAAGGGCAATTTGATCCATATGAGCTGCAAACATAACCTTTTTTCCAGGACCCTTTTTTCTAACGATTAAATTGCCAAGAGCATCTGTAAAAACTTCATCTACTTTATCCTTTACAATATCCTTAATTAATTCTGAAACTTTATTCTCCCTACCACTTGTTCCAAAGCATGTAATGACCTTTTCTAATATATTCATGTTATAATCTCCCTTCTTGTTCTATAAATTTTAAAAGCAGACATTTTGTATTTTCTATATCATCTTTGCTAGCTACAGACACAGGTGAATGTATATATCTACATGGAACGGATATTCCAATAACTTTGCAGCCATATTTAGCTTGGTGCACAGCCCCAGCATCATTTGCTCCCATAACCGATTCTCTTATTTGATATGGGATATTATTTTTTTGCGCAAGTTCTTTTAATTTTTTGATTTCTTCAAAATCATAAACAGTTCCCCTATCCATTAAAGAAATAGCAGGGCCTGATTTAAGCCTTGTTACTTTTTCATGCTCTTTAATATCGTGCATATCAGCTGAAATTGTTCCTTCAAGTATAATTCCAAGGTCAGGTTCTACATAAGATGAAACTGCTTTAGCTCCCCTCATACCTAACTCTTCCATAACTGTAAATGCTACATAAAATTCATAATCTAAATTTTGTTCTAAAATTGAAAGAAGTATTTCTACACCAACTCTATCATCTAAAGCCTTTGCTTTAATAAGACCTGACCCAAATTCTACAAAGCTACTTTTAAAGGAAACATAGTCCCCTAAGTTCACCTTTCTCATTGCATCTTCTTTAGATTCTGCTCCAATGTCTATATAAAAATTATTTACTTGCTTTTCTTTTCCACGTTCTGAATCCTTTAAAAGGTGAATTGGTTTTGAACCTATTACCCCTAATACTTTATCATCCCCTATTTCAACTGTTTTTGCAACTAATATATTTGGATTTATTCCGCCAGCTGTTTGAAACTTTATATATCCTGAGGATGTTATTTGAGTAACAACAAGTCCCACTTCATCCATATGAGCACAAAATAAAAGCTTTCTTTTAGAAGGTTTTCCTTCATTTTTTACAATTATATTCCCAAGCTTATCCACTTTATAGGATTTGCCCATATTCTCAATAGCCTTTTTAATATATTCTCTTACATTAGACTCATATCCAGTTACTCCATTTAATTCAGTAAGCTCTTTTAATCTCATAGAAGTCCCTCCCATTCAAAATCATCTAATTCTTTTAAGAACATAGCCATCATGAGCCCTAAAGCCTCTATATCTTTAATATTTACAACTTCAACGGCTGAGTGCATATATCTTAATGGAGTTGAAATTACAACGCAAGGAGTTCCTTCATTTGCAAGCTGAATTACTTCTGCATCTGTGCCTGAGGAACCTGGATTTACTTCAATGTTATATTCATGTTTATACTTTGCAAATACATCCCTTAATAATTTAGTTAAAGGTTTATTTACCC
This sequence comes from Clostridiaceae bacterium, assembly GCA_031549885.1. Lineage (GTDB taxonomy): Bacteria > Bacillota > Clostridia > Clostridiales > Clostridiaceae > WQUF01. The sequence continues at coordinate 1,077 of JAVBPD010000142.1, read as the reverse complement.
TTGAACCAATCATAATACCTGGGCCTTTTCCAAGGGGTATTGCTTTATCTTCTAAAACATCTTCAGTAATTCCAAATGTTACATCTATTATTATTCCTAAATCAGGCTTAATTTCATAAGACGATGTTGTCGCTCCTTTGCATCCAACTTCTTCTTGAGTTGTAGCTGTAAAATAAATATTGTTTTTTAAATTATATCCTTTTAAATTTTGTGCACATAAAACCATAGCAGCTAAGCTTGCTTTATTGTCAAGCCCTCTTGCTGAAAAATTTTTATTCAATAATTCAATTGGTTCTTTTTTAACATATGCAAAATCTCCAATTGAAACTAATTCTTTTAATTCTTCGTACTCAAGGCCTGTATCTATGTGTAAATCTGAAATAATTAAAGGCTTTTCTGAATCTTCTTTTGTATTAAGGTGAGGAGGTTTAACCCCAATTACCCCAAATATGGTTTCTTTTCCTAATATTTCAATTTCTTGTGCTATTAAAGTAAATGGATCTACACCACCTACTTGGGTAAAACTTAAAAAGCCATCTTCATGTACACCTGTAATCATTAAGCCTATTTCATCCATATGAGCTGCAATCATTATGTTTAAATGTGATTTCCCTTTTAATATAAATGAATGGTTTTTCATATTGTCTGAAATAAAGGAATTGGTATAATCTTTAAAAAAATCTTTTAATATTGTAGAAATGGCACTTTCGGTGCTAGATACGCTGGGCGTAGTGCACAATTTTAATAGTATTTCTTTTGCATCCATCTTATATCCTCCTTTTAAACTATAAATATATATTATAACGAATAAGAGGCTTGGTCAATGAAGTATATTTTTATAAAAATTTTAATAATCTTGTTCTAAACAATTTTTGGAGACATATAAATTAATATATAATTTTTTTTTAAAGAGGTTTTTAATGGAATATGAAGGCATAGGTTTAGACTTATTTCCTAATTACAGTCTTGAAAATTATAAGGTTACTAAAATTGAAGTAGATATTGGAGAATCACCTGAAGATTTAAGGCAAAGAATGGAGGAAGAAAGAAAAACTATTATAAAGAGAAATAAGAACT
>JAVBPD010000055.1:0-22156 GCA_031549885.1 Clostridiaceae bacterium | reverse complement strand
CCGTAGGAGTCTGGACCGTTTCTCAGTTCCAATGTGGCCGTTCATCCTCTCAGATCGGCTACGCATCGTTGCCTTGGTAGGCTTTTACTCTACCAACTAGCTAATGCGACGCGGGCCCGTCTTGATGCAGATTGCTCTTTTCATTATGTAATCATGCAACTACTTAACTTTATGCGGTTTTAATCTTCCTTTCGGAAGGCTATCCCCCTCATCAAGGTTGGTTACCCACGTGTTACTCACCCGTCCGCCACTAAAGTATTGCTACTTTCGTTCGACTTGCATGTGTTAGGCACGCCGCCAGCGTTCGTCCTGAGCCAGGATCAAACTCTCTTGTTTTAATCCCTTTTGCTCTTTTGACTTCTCTGGTTTCCTTTTTCCTTACTCTGTTCAATTTTCAACGATCTTTCGCTCTTTTCTTGAGCGCTTTATTATAATATCATGCCCCCTCTTTTTAGTCAATACTTTTTTTAAAAAAATTTGAATAAATATTTAAAAGGTATTAAATATAATGATTTTTTATTATAAATAAATAAGATTTAAGCTTAATCAAATCCTGTATTATCAACACGTGTAGGGTAATTTAGTGTTTGTAATAAATCATCTTATAAAAAGTTTTAATTTTACTTATTCTTAGATTTTTTTTCTTATTTAGAGTATATATATTAAATTTTTTCCTTAAAAGTTCCACTATATTCATTAGTGTAACATGATAGGCATAAAATATTTAGAGGGGGGATGCAATTGATCTATAAAATTTGTAAGATAAGTTCAATATATCATGCTGATAAAGAATATGAGATTGCTAAAAGCTTAAAGAAATACTTACAAAAAAAAACTATTATAATGTGTATTGGAACTGACAAATGTATAGGAGATTCGCTTGGACCATTTGTTGGAACATTTTTAAAAGATAAAAATTACCCAATTGAAGTATTCGGTACAATTGAAAATCCAATACATGCACTAAATATACGTTCTAAATTACAACAAATTGAAACTCTTTACCATGATAATATTATAATAGCAATCGATGCATGCCTTGGAGACAAAAAATCTATTGGTGAAATACACTTTAGACCTCATCCAATTTATCCTGGGAAAGGAGTCGGTAAAAACTTGCCCAAAATAGGTAATGCCTCATTTATAGCTATTGTAGAATCTATAAACAATTCTGAGAGTTATATATCAAGTAACATAAGGTTAGATTTTATAATAAAGATGGCAAAAACTATTGAAAAAATATTTTGGATGGCTTTAGACATATGATAAAATGAATATATTATAAACTGATTTTTATAAAAATGCTGTATTTTATATGTTACAGCTAAAAAAGGGCCATTGCAAAATTATTTTATCAATTTTACAATGGCCTTTTATTTATAATTTTTTCATCATTTTCCTCAATTTAAATTCTTCTCTCTCTTGTATGAGATGTTTCATCAAATATTTTAAGCTCCAATTAATAGATATTGGAGTTATAGTTGCCATAATAGGATAACCCTTAATTGTACTTTTTACAGCATCGACAATTATACTAAGTTCTCTATCTAAAAATTGATCAAACATTAATAGCTTTTCATCGGGAAGATTCACTTCATCAGAAACAACAAATACTTCACTTAATATATCTCTAACTATGCTGTCACCCATATTATTTGATATACAAATTAATTTTTTTATTTTATATCTAATTACAAGTACCTCAATTAAGTTTATTTCATCTTTTGTGAATCCATATGCTAAAATAGATTTTTCTCTTTCCATATACTAATCCTATTTAGTTTCAACAATAGTTATTTCTTCAATAACTTGATCTTCAACAGGTTTGTCATAAGCACCAGTTTTTACTGAAGCAATTTCATCAATAACCTCTTCACCTTCTATTACTTTTCCAAATGCAGCATAATTTCCATCTAAATGTGGAGCATCTCCAACCATTATAAAAAACTGACTTCCAGCTGAATCTGGATGATTAGATCTAGCCATTGACAATATTCCTTTTACATGTTTTAGAGAATTATCTATTCCATTTGATAAAAATTCTCCTTTAATTGTGTATCCTGGCCCACCTGTGCCAATTCCATTTGGACAGCCTGCTTGAATTACAAACCCTGGTATAACTCTATGAAATATTAATCCGTTATAAAACTTCTTATTGCTAAGCTCTATAAAATTATTAACAGTTATTGGAGCAATATCTTCATATAATTCAGCTTTTACCACTTTTCCATTTTTCATTTTAATATTTGCTATTTTATTCATAAATCCTCCTATATATCTAGTTTTAATAATTGTTTACATCTATAGGTTATTTTATCATCTTTAAGTGAGTTTAAAAAAGTAATCTTTCCAATATTACTTGTTTCTCTTTTAATTGAATAATTTACCAATTGATCTTTTAATCTTTTAGATGTTCCTTCACTTCCGTCTATAAATACAACATTTTTATTTAAAACTTTTCTTAAACTACTTATTATAAACGGAAAATGAGTACACCCTAACACTACAGTTAAACTGTCTAAATGTAAATAATTTTTCAAAATATTTTTAAGATATTCCTCTACATCTTCTCCACTAAAAATACCAGCTTCAATAAATTCAACTAGTTTAGGCGCCCCTATTGGAATTATTTCAGACTTATTTTTATAAAAAGCTATTTTTTCCTTTAAGCTTTTTTCTTTTAAAGCTGCATTTGTTGCAAGCAATATTATGTTTTCTGTATTTATGCTTATAGCTGGCTTTAAAGCAGGTTCAATTCCAATTATAGGCATTTTTTCGCCATATAATTCTCTTACATGTTCTATAGCATATGCCGTTGCCGTATTACAAGCGATAACTATAGTTTTTACATTAGTTCTAATTAAAAATTCTATTGAATTTAAAGTCAATTTAATTATTTCATGTTCAGTTTTTTCTCCATAAGGTGCATTAGCAGAGTCTCCAAAATAAATATAATCTTCCTCAGGCATTAATTCTAAAGATCTTTTTAATACGCTTATTCCTCCTAAGCCTGAATCAAAAAATCCAACTGGCAAATCTTTAGTATTCACTATATCACTTCCTATTTTAGCAGATTTTAATACTCCTTTAGTTTAATTTTTTTAATCAATGCATCTTTTTTGCCAAGACTGCTTTTTAATATTTCTAATCCCTCTATACTCAAATATTTATCTAATACCTCTTTTTTACAATTTTTAAAATTTGCTTCATAATCCTTTAAATTCACTTTTTTATCAATATTTATATTAGAAGACATGAAAATATAAAGTCCTGGTTTATTAAAAGGTTCACTTTTATTAAAACCATTTTGTGCAAGGCATTCGCTTATTTGTCTTTCAATTCTAGATGCATATCCTTTATCAAGAATCAAACCAATTATAATTTTATTTGGATTTTCTAAAATAGAAGCATTTTCTAAATAAACTTTAAAATACTTATATGGGCTAATAAAATCTTCCACAACCTCCAATAATTTATCTAAATTATTGGTCTCAACAGATCCTAGGCGTATAGATAACGAAGGCAAGAATTTATTAACCCTGTATTTTCTAGACAGATCTTTTTGAAGTTTTTCTAAATATTCCTTTGAATCTCTATTGAAGTACAAATTTAACAAATATTTCATAATTTATTTGCATTAGACTTTAAGCCCTGCACCCTCCTTTTGGTTATAAAACTATTTAAATAAATTAAGTTGTTGAAATTCCTTTTAAATATTATAATATAAACGTTAAATTTTGATAAGTGTTTTGTAAATTTAAGTTAAGCCATTACTTTGTAATAATAATATGATATAATGTCTTAAATAAAGAAATTTTCACGTAGAAAATTAAGTTTAAGGATGGATAGTTAATGAAGAAATTTGTTATTAATGGAGGTAAAAAACTTAAGGGTGAAGTTGAAGTCAGTACCTCAAAAAACGCTATCTTACCCATACTTGCCGCTTCGATTTTAGCTCAAAAAAAAGATGTAATACTTGAAAGTGTTCCAAGCATTACAGATGTTGAAAGAATGTTAAAGATCATTGAAAGCATTGGGGGCAAAGTTTGTTTTAAAGATGAAGTTGCTCGCATAAACAGTGAAAATATAACATCTTGTGAAGTTTTAGGAGAAAATCCTTCAAAATTCAGAGCTTCTTACTACATGATTGGTGCACTCCTTGGAAGGTTCAAAAAAGCTAAAGTAGCACTGCCAGGCGGCTGCCCTATTGGAGAAAGGCCTATTGACCAACATATTAAAGGGTTTAAAGCATTAGGGGCTTCTGTTGAACTTACAAGTGAATATATTTATGTGGAAGCCAAGGAATTAATTGGTACAAATATATTTTTTGATGTAGTAAGCGTTGGTGCCACAATAAATATTATGCTTGCAGCAGTATTTGCTGAAGGACTTACAGTTTTAGAAAATGTTGCAAAAGAACCACATGTTGTAGATGTGGCTAATTTTTTGAACACTATGGGAGCCAATATAAAGGGAGCAGGTACAGATATAATAAGAATTACGGGAGTAAAGGAATTAAGTGGTTGTTTATATTCTGCTATTCCAGATCAAATAGAAGCAGGAACATATATGATTGCAGCTGCTGCAATTGGTGAAGAGGTTATTATAAATAATGTTATTCCAAAGCACTTAGAACCAGTTACAGCTAAGTTAATTGAAATAGGAATAGAAGTTTTTGAAAATGGGGAATCTATTACTGTAAGCCGTGGCAAAACCAATTTAAAACCTATTAAAATTCAAACCCTTCAATATCCAGGATTTCCCACGGACCTTCAGCAACCAATGGGTGCACTTTTATCTCTCGTAGAGGGAACTAGTATTATAAGTGAGGGCGTCTATGAAAATAGATTTTTATATTTAACTCAACTTGAAAAAATGGGAGTTAAATATGCAATAGAGGGTAGAGAAGCAAGTATTACTGGTGCAAAATCATTAACCCCTGCAATTCTGATAGCCACAGACTTAAGAGCTGGCGCATCATTAATTATTGCAGGACTTGCTGCAAATGGATCTTCCGAAGTTTTAGACATCGATCATGTAGATAGAGGATACTATAAATTAGATGAAAAACTAAGAAAATTAGGTGCAGACATTACTAGAGTTGAAATGTAGAAGGTGAACCTTATGGTTTTTTATTCATTATTCAGCGGAAGTAGTGGTAATTCTATTTTAGTATGTTCTGATAATACAAATATATTAATAGATGCAGGAATGCCAGGTAAGAAAATTGAGGAATCATTAAATATAATTGGACTTTCAATTAAAGATTTACATGCAATATTCATTACACATGAACATTCAGATCATATAAAAGGAGCAGGTATAGTTTCAAGAAAAGGAAATATTCCTATATTTTTAACCCTTGGCACATTTATGACATCAAAAAAGTACATTGGAAATGTTCCAGAAAATAAGATAAATATAATTACAAAAGATTCTGTTTATTTTAGAGATATTTTTATAAAAAAATTCTCAATACCTCATGATGCCGCAGAACCTGTAGGATATTCTATAACCGATGGAAAAAACCAAATTTCTATTGCTACAGATATAGGTTATTTTACAGATGAAATTTTTAGTAGCATTAAGGACTCAGATGTTATATTACTTGAATGTAATCATGACATTGAAATGTTAAAATTTGGTCCTTATCCCTATGAACTTAAGCGTAGAATTTTAAGCAATAAAGGGCATCTTTCTAATGAAGATTGTGGAAAAGCTGTTTTAAATATAATGGAAAAAAGTAATTCACCAAAGAAGATTATTTTAGGCCATTTAAGCGGAATAAACAATATACCAGACCTTGCTTTTAGAACAGTAAAAAACTTTATTGATGAAAGTAGATTTACTATAGGAAAAGATTTGGAACTTAGTGTTGCAGAAAGAAGTAAACCTAGTAATTATATTAAAATATAAAGCGGAGGATTATTTATGATGCAAAAAACATTTTTTTCTATTTTGGTAATCATCATACTTTCCTTAGGTTCCTGTGAAAATTTGCAAAATTCATTTGAAGAGAAATTAGATTCTAATAAAAAAAATAATCAAGGTGATATAACATTGCAAATTTATTTTGATAAATCTTCTGATAAAAAGATTTTAATTGAACCAGAGATTAGGCAAATAAATAAATGCGAATATAATATATTGCTCATCATGGAAGAGCTAATAAAAGGTCCTTCTTCAACAAGCGGATTATCACCTGTTTTACCAAAAAACACTGATGTTTTATCAATTTCTGTAAAAGATGATATTGCAATTATTGATTTAAGCAAAGAATGTAAAGTACCAATGAGTGAAAAAAAGGAAGAAGCTTGTTTAAGGAGTATCATTACTAGTATATTGGAATTAAAAGAAATTAAAAAAGTAAAGATAAATATAGAGTCTAATCCTAATGATTCCTTTGGTGGCAATTTTGATTTATCGAATTCTCTTGACATAGAAAGCATACCTATGGCTAAATATATGAGTAAATAATTTTTACATAATTAAAGGAGAAATATTATGAATTTATATAAACAATGGTCAGATTTTGTAATTAACTTTGTAAAAGCTAAGGGTGAGGATAATTTTTGGAAAGAATATAGTAAAATTGAAATAAAAATTTATTCTAATTTTTTGAAAAATTATCCTAACGGCGATAATGGTATTCTATCTGATCTAGCTCAAAAATATGATGTTGATCAAGTATTCTTTGTAGGCTTCTTAGATGGAATTAATGAAAGCCTTCAGAATGAACTTGATCTTGAGGCTTTAGAAGAAAATACAGAAATTAACTTAGATGTTGATTATGAAAAATTATATTTTAACATGTTGGACGCAAAAGCCGATTATTTATACAATTTACCACAATGGGGAAGTATATTTGATAATGAGAAGAGGAAGCAGATAACAGAAAAATGGAGAACATCAAAGACAATTGTAAAGGAAAATAAGCCTGGAAGAAATGATCTTTGCAGCTGTGGCAGCGGAAAAAAATACAAGAAATGCTGTGGAGCTAGCTTATAACATAAAATAACTTTTTGCAAATGCAAAAAGTTTTTTTTTGAGGTAAAAATGATAAATATAATTTGCGTTGGAAAATTAAAAGAAAATTATTTAAAAGAAGCACAGAATGAGTATTTAAAAAGAATATCAAAATTTTCAAAAATAAATATAATAGAAGTTATGGATGAAAGGATATCTGAATCTGCATCTACAAAAGAAATAGAAAATATAAAGTTAAAAGAAGGCAAAAATATTATACGGCATTTAAAAGATAATTCCTTTATTATAGCATTAGCTATAGAAGGGATAAATTTATCTTCAGAAAAATTTTCAAAAGAAATAGAAAAATTGCAAATTGATGGAATTTCAAGTATTTTTTTTATTATAGGTGGTTCTCTAGGATTGTCAAATGATGTACTTAATATGGCAAACTTAAAATTGAGCTTTTCTAAAATGACATTTCCCCATCAAATAGCAAGAATACTATTACTTGAGCAAATTTTTAGAGCTTTTAAAATTATAAACAATGAAACATATCATAAATGAGAGCTAAGAAAATTCTCTTAGCTCTAAAATTGCATTTATTTCTTTTCTTTGCTGCGAACTTCTGGAACTGGTTTTTGATCATCTTTTTTTATATGGTTTTTCTTATTGCTCTCAGTTCCATGTGGCTCCTTTGGATCAGGTCTTTTCATTCCTGCTTTAGCCAAATTAAAACAACTCCTTTATTAATGATAAACTTATTATTCCAAGTTTAAAAAATAATATTACTTTGATATAATGATTAAATACAATATTGATTAATCCATAAATTTAGGAGGAACATGAATTACAACATTTTAATTTTAGTTACTTTATTAATAATTTACATATACTTTGAAATTAATTCTCTTACAACTACTAAATATATTGTGAAATCTAATAAGATTCCAAATAACTTTAAAGGATATAAGATACTTCAAATATCTGATCTACATAATAAATCCTTTGGTGAAAACAATAATAAACTTTTAAAAATTATATATGATGAAAACCCTGACATTATAGTTATCACAGGTGATATCATAAATAGAAGGATTTATGATGATAAAATAGCCATTGATTTAGTAAAATGTATATCTTCAAAATACCAAACTTATTACATAACTGGCAATCACGAAGTATGGTCTAATAAGTTTACTGAACTTAAGCCAAAATTATTAGACACAGATATAAAAATACTTCATAATGAATGTATTGAAATTAAAAAAGATAATGAATTTATTTCTCTTATTGGAATAGATGATCCAGGTAAAGGAGATAAGGATAAAACTGAAGATAAATTTACCATAAAGTATTTAGAAAAAGCTTTAGAAAAATCCAACAATAATAGTTATAAAATTCTTCTAGCCCATAGGCCAGAGTACTTTTCTATTTATGTAAAAAATAAAATCGACCTTATAATATCTGGTCACACCCATGGTGGCCAAATAAGGCTTCCATTTATAGGCGCTTTACTTGTACATCATCAGCCTTTGTTTCCTAAATTATCAAAAGGCATCTTTTATAAAGAAAACTCTACAATAATAATAAGTGGAGGACTTGGCACTAGCAGATTGCCAATTAGAACATTTAATAAACCAGAAGTAGTTATCATAACATTAAATTAATAAATATAGTGAGGTTAACCCATGGATAGTATTGCATCAAAAGGCTGCACACCAATAATTCCACTTGAAGAAAAAAAGCCTTTAGAAGAAATTGAAAAAAGCATTGTTAAAAAATATCGAAAACATATATGGACAAAATTTATTAAAGCTATAAAAGATTATAAATTAATAAAAGATGGCGATAGAGTTGCTGTGGCTATTTCTGGTGGAAAAGATAGCCTGCTTATGGCAAAGCTTTTTCAAGAATTAAAAAAACATAGCCAAATTAAGTTTGAAACAGAGTACATTGTAATGGATCCAGGATATCATGAAGATGTGAGGAAGCTTTTAGAGGAAAATTTATCATATCTTAATATAAATGCTACTATTTATTCCTCTGGTATATTTGAAGTAGTGGATAAAATAGCAAATGATTATCCTTGTTATATGTGTGCAAGAATGAGAAGAGGTTCACTTTACAATAAAGCTTGCGATCTTTCTTGTAATAAGCTTGCACTTGGACATCATTTTAATGATGTTATTGAAACTACATTGCTTAATGTTCTTTATTCGGGAAATTTTAAAACTATGATGCCAAAACTTAAAGCTGATAATTTTAAAAATATGGAGTTAATTAGACCTCTTTATTATGTGGAAGAACAATATATTGAAAAGTTTATAAATAATGCAGGAATATGGCCTCTTAACTGTGCTTGTATGATTGCAGCTAAAAAAACTGGCAATAAAATATATGAAATAAAGGAACTTATTAAAAACCTAAAAAAGAATTTTGCAAATGTTGATATATCTATTTTTAGATCCTCTCAAAATGTTAATATTAATTCTATTTTAGGTTATCAAAAAGATGGAAAAGAATATTCATTTTTAGATTTTTATGATGATAAGGAGTTTTAGTATGAAAACTATTATGATTTTAGGAACTGGTCCTTGTGTAGGAAAAAGTCTAGTTGCAACTGCTATGTGTAGATATTTATCCAAAATGAATTTTAAAGTTATACCGCTTAAATTATTAAGCAATACAAATAGATTATTTAGAACAATAGAAGGCAAAAATATAGATAGATCTTTAATGATAGAAGCTATTGCTTCAGACAAGGTTCCAAGAACCTCTATGAACCCTTTAACTGTTACTGAAGATGAAGGTAATTATACCCTGCGAAATAAAGGAGTAAAAATTGCTAAAAATAATGAGATTTCTTCCATTAACTTTAATGAATTATTCATTGCTGAGTTAGAAGGTTTAAATAAAGAATATGATTATTGCACCATAGAAGGTTGTGAAAATATATCTGAAATTGGATTCTTTGAAAAGAATTCTTTAAATTTAATATCTGCAAAAAAGATGAATGCATCAATAATTTTAGTAAGTGATATGACAAAAGACCAAGGTTTTGCTAGTCTTATTGGTACTTTTAAATCTATGGAAATTGAAGAAAGAAATTTAATAAAAGGATTTATTTTAAATAATTATAATGGTGATAAATCATTACTACAAAATAAAATAGATGAAATTAGTAAAAGTATAAATATAAAGTGTCTAGGAGTATTACCACATCTTCATTTTGATTTTCATGAGAATTTTATTGATTCAAAAAATTTCATATCTAAAAATCCTAATGCCCCTATTGATGTTGCTATACTTGCTACGCCACATATGTCTTCGTTTATTGATGTAGCACCGCTAACTATTGAAAGTGATGTAAGTTTAAGATTAATAAGAGATAAAAGAGAATTTGGAAGTCCAGATCTTTTAGTAATTCCAGGGTCTTCAAACACTTGCAAGGACATGGTATATATAAGGGAATTAGAGCTTGATAAAATTATTATAGATTATTCAAAGCATGGACTAATTATAGGAATTTGTGGAGGATATCAACTTTTAGGTGAAAGGCTCATTGACCCAGATGGCGTTGAAAGCGATATTAAAGAGCAAGATGCAATGGGCGTTTTAAAGGTTGACACTATTTTTCAAAAAACTGCAGTTTTTAATAAGGTAAGAGGAAGGATCATTCCTCTTAATATAGAAATAGACGGATGCGAAAACCATTTTGGTATTAGCTATAATAAAGAAGAGAACAAAGACTTTGTTCATGTGTCTATAGAAAATGAAAATCATTTATCTAAAAATGAAGGTGCTTACAATGATTCATTTAATGTATTTGGCACTTACCTTCACAGATGTTTTGAACTTCCTTATTTTAGACAATATATATTAAATAGAATTAGGGAAAAAAAATCACTTAACAAAATTACTTCAAAGCATTATGATGAATATTTTAAGGAAGAGATAAATAAAATTTCAAATGAATTTGAAAAAAATATAGATTATAACTATATTTTAAACCTTTAGTTTTAAAAAGAAAGGAACTTACTATGGGAAAAACTTTAGTTTTAGCTGAGAAACCTTCTGTGGCAAGGGATATTGCAAAAGTATTAAAATGCAATAAAACTGGCAGTGGATATATTGAAGGTGATAAATACATTGTAACTTGGGCATTAGGGCATTTAGTAACCCTTGCTGACCCTGAAATATATGATGAAAAATATAAAACTTGGAATTTAGATTATTTGCCAATGCTTCCTGATAGTTTAAAGCTTGTAGTAATAAAAGAAAGCAGCAAGCAATTTAAATCTGTAAAAGAGCAGCTTTTTAGAAATGATGTTTCTGAAATAGTAATAGCTACAGATGCTGGAAGAGAAGGCGAATTAGTTGCTAGATGGATAATAGAAAAGGCAAATGTAAAGAAGCCTATAAAAAGGTTATGGATATCTTCACAAACTGATAAAGCTATAAGGGAAGGGTTTAACTTGCTTAAACCCTCTTCTCAATATGACAATTTATATAAAGCAGCTAAATCAAGAGCTGAAGCAGATTGGATTGTTGGATTAAATATAACTCGTGCTTTAACTTGTAAATACAATGCGCAACTGTCTGCAGGCAGAGTTCAATCCCCTACTTTATCTATGATTGTAACCCGAGAAAATGAAAGAATTAACTTTATACCTAAAGATTATTTTAATATTCATGCAAAATCAAATGGTTTTACGCTTCATTATAGAGATGCAAATAATAACTCTAACATTTTTGATGAAGATGTGGTTAAAAAACTCATGGAGAGATTAAAAGGAAAACCCTGCATAGTTACAGCGGTAAACGAAACGCTTAAAAAACAAAACCCACCTTCTTTATATGATTTAACTGAACTGCAAAGGGATGGCAACAGAATTTTTGGATATTCTGCTAAACAAACTCTATCAATAATGCAAAGGCTTTATGAAAATTACAAAATACTCACATATCCTAGAACTGATTCAAGATATATATCTACTGATATTGTCCCAACCATTCCAGATAGGTTAAAGGCAATATCTATTTCAAGTTATAAACAATTTGTTGATAAAATATTGGAAAAACCCATAAATCACCATAAAGGATTTGTTGATAATTCTAAAGTTAGCGATCACCACGCCATTATACCTACAGAGCAAAAAGCAAATGTTTCATTATTATCACAGGATGAAAGAAATATATTTGATTTAGTTGTAAAGAGATTTTTAGCAAACCTTTTTCCTCAATATGAATATATGCAAAAAAATGTAATTGCAAATATAAATGGTGAAACCTTTGTGGCAAGTGGAAACACCGTTAAAATAAAAGGCTGGAAACAAATTTATGAAAAATCTAACGACTTCTCTGATGAAGATGAAAAAAGCTCTGAATTGCTTCCTGAAATAAAAAAAGATGATATACTTCCAATAAAAAGCATTGAATATATAAAGCTAAAAACAAAACCCCCTGAAAGGTTTAATGAGGCTACACTTCTTTCAGCTATGGAAAATCCTCAAAAATATGTAAATATAGAAAAAAACTATGCAAAAACTTTAGGAGAAACTGGTGGAATTGGCACAGTGGCAACAAGAGCAGATATAATAGAAAAACTTTTTAGTTCATTTTATATAGAGAAAAATAATAAAGAAATATTGCCTACTTCAAAAGGCAAACAGTTATTAAATTTAGTTCCAAAGGATTTAAAATCACCTTTATTAACTGCAGAATGGGAAATGGATCTAGAGCTTATTAGCAAGGGAAAAAAAGATTCAAAAGAGTTTATAAATAATATTAAAAAATATACCTCTGAATTAATAGAGGATATTAAAGGTAGCAAAAATAAATTTATGCACGATAACTTAACTGGTTCAAAATGCCCTGTCTGTGGCAAATATATGCTTGAAGTTAAAGGTAAATTTGGAATAATGTATGTATGCCAAGATAGGGAATGTGGCCATAGAGAAAGTATAAGCAAATTTACAAATGCAAGGTGTCCTGAATGTAAAAGTAAATTGGAGCTAAAAGGAAAAGATGATGGCTCAATATATGTTTGCCCTAAATGTTCATTTAGAGAAAAGGCTTCTTCATTTAATAAAAGATTTAATGAAAATGCAAATAATTTAAACAAAAAAGAAACTCAAAATATTTTAAGAAAAATTCAAAAAGAAAATGAAGCTCCTACTAATTCCGCTTTAAAGGATGCACTTTCTAAAATAAAATTTGATTAAATAAAAGTTTAGAGGTGAATAATTTGCTAGAAGTTATAAATTTAAGTAAAACTTTTAAAGATTTAAAAGCTGTTGATCATGTTAGTTTTAAAGTTAATGATGGAGAAATAGTTGGGCTTCTTGGTGAGAACGGAGCTGGTAAAACTACAACCTTAAGGATGATTGCCACAATGCTTAAACCAACTTCAGGTACTGCTATAATTAATGGTAAGGACATAATTAAAGACCAAGAAGCTGCTCGAGGTGAAATTGGCATATTATTTGGTGGAGAAGTTGGACTTTATGATAGGCTTACAGGAAGAGAAAATATAGTTTTTTTTGGTGAATTAAATGGCATGTCTAAATCCGAAGCTAATAAAAATGTAGATATTTTATCTAAAGAATTTGAAATGGAAGAATATATTGATAAAAGATGTGGAAAATTTTCTAAAGGCATGAAACAAAAAATATCAATTGCAAGATCCCTTGTACATTCACCAAGGCTAATGCTACTTGATGAACCAACATCTGGACTAGACGTATCAGCAACTAACATAGTTCAAGATTTTATATTTAAGTGTAAAAGTGAGGGCAAAGCAATTGTATTTTCAAGCCATACTATGAGTGAAGTTGAAAAGCTTTGTGACAGAGTTGTAATAATTCATAAAGGTATTTTAGTTGAAGATCTATCATTAAACGATTTAAGAATTAAATACAATAACATATCTTTAGAAGAGATATTTATAAATTTAATTGGTGTAAAAAATGGAGGAAAACAATGAAAAGTAAAGCATGGGTTATAGTTTTTAAAAAAGAAATTTTAAACATTGTCCGCGATACAAGATCTTTAGCTTTTACAATTTTAATACCTCTTTTATTAATGCCAATGTTATTTTATATTCTAGGTTTTACTATGAACAGGTCTCAAGTGCAAGTTGAAAATAAATTTACTATAACTATAAATGGAGATACAAACTCTCCTTTTGTTAAGAGCTTGATATCATCTTTAAAAGCTACAATTGTAGATGGAGATATAGAAGAAAATGTATCATCCGGCAAATCATTAATAGGTATCGTTATACCCGATGATTTTGACAGCACAATCAATGAAGGCAAGACAGCAAATTTACAAGTTTACTTTGATGATTCAAGCCAAAACTCTATAACAGCACAATCTAGATTATATCAAGCAATAGATTCTTATAGTAAAGATATAGTTAAAAATAGGCTTACAGAAAAAGGTATTGATCCAAATATTATAAATCCAATTTCCCCACAAATATTTACTGCAACAAAGGAAAAAGATTCTAATGGTACTGGCAGACTTATGCTTGGCATTATTCTTCCTCTTCTTTTAGTTGTTTATGCAGCTACATCTCCTATATCGTCTGCTACTGATATGGCAGCTGGTGAAAAAGAAAGAGGGACACTAGAACCACTTTTAACAACTAAAGCAAGTAGAATGTCGCTACTTTTAGGGAAATACTTAGCCATTATACTCATGTCATTTATAACTGTTATAGCTTCACTTTTAGGCATGTATATATCATTTAAAATGAATGGAAGTATATTAAATTCTTCAAACGCAAGTAGCCCTGGAATAAGCATAACCTTACCTATTATAAATGTACTATTAATTGGACTTTTTTCAGTAGCAACAACAATGACGTTTGGAGCTATTGAGTTATCGCTTAGCATTTATGCGCGTTCATTTAAAGAAGCTCAAACTTATTTAACACCAATAAGCATCATTGTTATGATTCCAACTTATGCTACTTTAATGATGGATCCAAAAAATTTAGATACTATTTTATTTTCGGTACCTATTGCGAATGTAGCTTGCATATTAAAAGAACTAGTAACTGGAACGCTAAACATAGTTCATATTTTTATAACCTTAGCTTGGTGCATAATATATGTCTTAGCATCTATCTTTTGGGCAAAATATATGTTTAATAATGAAAAAGTTTTATTTAGAAGTTAATATAACGCTCCCTATTTAAAATAAGGAGCGTTTTTTATGTCAAATATTAAGTTTATTTAGTTTATTTTATTTAAATTTATCGTAAAATGCATAAAATTAATAAATTATTTTAATAATACTAGTTAAAACTCAATAAGGAGACATGGCTTTGAAAAAATATTTTTTTATTAATTTTGTTATAATTTTTTTATTATTTTATTTTTCAACATTAAGCATTGCCCAATGTGTAAATTTAAATGATAGAATATCTTACATCCCTGATGGCTACTATAAAATATCAAATAAACTATCAGGTAAAGCTATTGAAGTTAGAGATTCATTTTTTTCGCCTAGTGCTGATGTAATAATAAATGATTTTGTAAATGACAATAATCAAATATTTTACTTAAAAGCTCTTTCTGATAAAAGCTATTCTATAAGCCCAGCTCATAGCAATCTATTTTTAGGTGTAAATCCAGAAAATGAAAGAATAAATCAAGATAAATGGAAGGATGAAGATTATCAAAAATTCTTCTTAGAAATTGATTATGAAACTGGATTGTTTAAAATTATTTCTAAAAAAACATCTAAAGCTTTAACTGTAGATAACATTTTAACTGGAACCTTAGTCTATGGAGAAAGAGAAGTAAATATTGATTACCAGTTATGGAGTTTTGAAAAGGAAATTAAAAATAATTTAAATTATAATTACTTTGAAGATGGATTTTATAAAATTGAAAACACCAATTCAAATAAAGTGTTTGAAGTAAGTAAATTTAATTTTGGCACATCTGATATTATAGAAAATGCTTGGAGTGGAGAAAATAATCAAATATTTTATATTGAAAGGCAAAATGATGGCAGCTATTCCATTAAAGCAGCTCACTCTAATATGTACTTAAGTATTGACGAAGATAAGTTAATTGTAAAGCCTTGGAACGATGAAGAATGTCAAAAATTTAATATAAATAACTATTCGGCAAATAAATATATAATCAAATCTAAGCTTTTAGACATAAACATAGGAGTTACATCAAATGAGGATGTAAGTGTTAAAGAAGAAAAGAAAAATGATGATTTTTTATACTTTTTAACTGAAGTTTTTAAAAACCCTAGATTATATCCTGAAAAAGGTTTTGTTGATAATGGTTATTATAGAATTTCTAATTATTCAAGCAGCAAAAATTTAGAAATAAAAGATTTTTCTCTTGAAAATGGTTCTATTTTAACAGAATCTGATTTAAAAAATGTCAATAATCAAATATTTTACTTTGAACATTTAGGTGAAAATAAATATGCAATTAAGGTTGCTCACACTATGAAAGTATTACAAGTAACTGAAAATGGTGATGCATCTATAAATCAGTGGGACTTTTTAAATATGGATAATCAAAAATTCTATGTTGAGCCATATGGAGATGGTTTTATTTTAAGATCTTGCAGCACAAAAAAGCTTGTTACAATTTTAGATGATAAAATATTGCAACATGATGAAAATTCCGAAAGCGCTCAAATGTTTAAAATTATAGCTGCTAATAGAAATGAATACAATACTGCAAATGGGGAAGCTCCTCCACCACCTACTCCAGTTGTTTCACCTCCTAAAACTGTATCATATATATTAGATGTTCCCCTTATAAACCAGCGCCCTGAACTTCCTACAGGTTGTGAAATAACTGCTGTCACTATGATGTTGTTATATAGCGGCGCAAAGGTTAACAAGGTTGCACTTGCAAATGAAATGCCTAAAAGTTCCAACCCAAACTCAGGTTATGTTGGAAATCCTTTTCTTAGATCTGGTTGGACAATCTATCCACCTGCTCTCCTCCCCCTAGTAAAAAAATATACTGGCACCTGTATAGATTTAACAGGTTGCACGAAAGAAATGTTAGAGGAGCAAATTAGAAAAAATAAACCTGTTGTTGTATGGGCTTCTGGAATGTACGGTTTTAGTGTTCATGCCCTTACTTTAACAGGTTATGATGAAACAAATTATTATTTTAATGATCCATGGGCAAATAAAAAAAATATGCCAATAAAGAAAAATGTATTTGTATCAAAATGGGCAAGACAATCTAAACGAGCTTTGTCTTATTAGTGATCATAGCGTTGCAAAATTATTATATTTTATTTTGCAACGTTATTATTTTATTTGGTATAAATTTTTTTAATAAACATAACATATTACAAATGACAAATACTAAAGAGAAGGTAGAAATTTGCTTAAAAAAATATTTTTATTTATTTGTTCTTTTTTATTGTTAAACTCATGTTTCTTTGAAAGATTTATTCATACTAATTCAGAAATTAAAGAAGATTCTACGATTTCTAAATACATAACTGTTGATGAGGTTAATGTAAATCATTTTTTTGCTGATGAGATTTTTATTAACTTAAAAATATCAACAAATGAGAAAAACATCATTACTAAATGCGATGTTATTGGAGATGATGAAATTTTAAATTCTTTTATAAATGATTCTTTAAACCCAAAATTTCAAATTCCAATTACTGCTGAAATGATTAAAAAAACAAATGTAAAAGCCTTAATAAATTTAGAATATTCCTTAGAAAACAAAAAGCAGCTTTACATACCACTAAATGTTAAAGATTCATCTGAAAGAATTTGGCCTATAAAAGCAAAATATATGCCTTTAATTCATGATTTTTATTTAAATAGTGGAGGACCTAATACCATAGAGGGATTTACCCACAACAATAATTTAAAAAGAGAAAACCATTATGTGTACATGGCTCCAAGAAATCATAAAGGCCTTGATATTACTGCACCCATTGGCACAAAAGTTTATGCTATAGCAGATGGAATAGTTTCTTTTGCAGGTTTTTCTTCAAACGATGAAACTTCATCCACAGGATATGGAAATGTAATATACCTATCTCACTTTGAAAAGATAAACGATTTTAATATTGAAACTCGCTATGCGCATTTATCAGAGCTAAAAGTATCATTAAACGATGAAGTAAAGAAAGGTGATTTAATAGGAATAAGTGGCAACACTGGAGGCTCAAGAATACCTCATCTCCACTTTGAATTTTTAATAAATAATTTTACGATAGATCCCCTTGAATATCTTCCTGATATTGGGTTTAAAGAATTAAATGAAATACCTTCTATAGAATCAAATTTCTTACAATCTAGTTTAAACCTTTGGAATGATATTCATGAAAATAATTGGAATTATAAATCTTATGTAGTCTGTAAATATGACTTAACATTTGGTGGAGATTTAATTGAAAAAGGTACTAAATTATTCCTTTTTAAAAGAAATGATAAAGATGTTTTCATTGAGTTTAAAGGTAATATTTATCAATCTAGAGGAGACAATTTTTTATTCACATATTAAAGGGGTGCAATTTGCATGAAAAATATTTTTTTAAAAATCATTCCTGCAATTGTTATAGGTATTGTTGCAATGAATATATCAATAATGGGAATAGATAAAAAGGTTACTTTAGGAGACTTAGTTTTAAAAATTAATAATTTAAATGTTTATGTGGATGATGATGTAAAACCTATTGTTGAATCATTGGGCAATAATTATGAATTTGAGGAAGCAATTAGCTGTGCTTATAAAGGTATGGATAAATCATTTTCTTATGATGGAATTATGATAAGCACAATTCCTATTGATAATAAAGATATTATTTGTGAAATATATGTTACAAATGATAAATATGAAACATCAAGAGGCATAAAAGTTGGGCTTAAAAAATCAGATATTGAAAAAACATATGGAAATGACTACACATTTGAAGATTCAATTTTAACATATTGGATAAATGATAAAGGAGATCCTAAATCTCCAAAGCTTTATTTTGCTTTAGATGAAAATAATATAATTACAGGTATAAGTATCTTTAGTGCAAAAAATTCTGGGAGGTAAATTGTGGTTTTTAGTTCAACAATTTTCATTTTCATCTTTATGCCTGTTGTTTATGGGCTTATCTTTATCATCCCAAGCATAAAAATTCAAAATTATATTCTATTAATTTCAAGTTTGATTTTCTATGCTTGGGGAGAGCCTGTTTATATATTTTTAATGATTGAAACAGTGCTCATAAATTACATATTAGCGCTTTATTTTGATACTAAAGATCTAAAGATTAAAAAACAATATTTAATTTTAAGCGTAATAATAAATCTTGGAATTTTAGCTGTTTTTAAATATGCAGGATTTATTTTAGAAAATATAAATGGTTTATTAAACATAAACATACCAATCCCTCATATTGCTTTCCCAATAGGTATATCTTTTTTTACATTCCAAGCAATGTCGTATGTTATTGATGTTTATAGAGGACAAGCACCCATACAGAGAAACTTCTTTAAACTTTTACTGTATATATCATTTTTTCCTCAATTAATAGCTGGTCCTATTGTTAAATATATTGACATAAATGAACAAATTGATAATAGAACAATATCTTTACAAAAAGCTTCTAGCGGAATAAATAGATTTATAATTGGACTTTCAAAAAAGGTATTGATTGCAAATACCACCGGAAAAATAGTTGATATAATATTCAATTTAAAAAATGTAGAAATTACAACTCCTTTAGCTTGGATTGGTGCAATAGCTTACTTACTTCAATTATACTTTGATTTTTCTGGTTATTCTGATATGGCTATTGGACTTGCGCTTATGGCAGGATTTGATTTAAAAGAAAATTTTAATTATCCATATATATCAAAAAGCATTAAGGAATTTTGGAGAAGATGGCATATTTCATTGTCAACTTGGTTTAAAGAGTATGTATATATACCTTTAGGAGGCAATAGAAAAGGAAGGCATAGGACAAACCTTAATTTATTAATTGTATTTGCATTAACTGGTATATGGCATGGAGCTTCTTGGAAATTTATAGCTTGGGGATTATTTCATGGACTGTTTATAATGCTAGAAAATTATAAAATAATTGATACAGAAAAAATTAAATCATCATTTTTAAAACACACATATGTAATTTTAGTGGTAGTTGTGGGCCTCGTATTGTTTAGAGCTAAAAATTTTGATCAAACTCTAGTATTTTTATCAAAAATGTTTATTAATTTTAATTTCAACTTTTCTTCATCATTAGAGCTTTTAGATAATAAAACTATTATAGCTATTTTAGCAGGTATTATTTGTTCAACTCCTATATTGTCTAAAATAAAGCATGTAAATGTGCTCAATAAAATTAAAACAGAAACTGGATTTGCTTGTTCACTGTTGCTTTTTATAATTTGTATTTTCTTTCTTTCTACCAGTACTTACAATCCATTTATTTATTTTAGATTTTAGATTGGAGGTAAAATGAAAAAGATAATTAAAGCCTTATATATAACAATTTTTTTTACAATTTGTATAATACCAACAGCATTCTTTTTTATTGGCAATACTAATAACAACGAAGCTGAAAATCGCAGCCATGAAAAGATGCCTTCAATAATTAATGATAATAAATTAAATTTACGCTACCCAATGGAAATGGAAGCTTATTTTTCGGAAAATTTTGGGTTTAGGACAAAAATGGTAAATGCAGATGCACAAATTAATTACTCGCTTTTAGGACAATCTTCATCACCAAAAGTAATAGTAGGAAAAGACAATTTTTTATATTACTATGAAGAATTAAATGATTATACAGGAAAAAACGCTCTTAATAAGGAATCTATTAATCAAATTATAAAAACTTTAGAATTATTAAAAGAATATTCAAAATCAAAGGGATCTTTATTTTATTTTACCATAGCACCAAATAAAAGCAGTATATACCCCGAATATATGCCAGATAGGTTCATTAAAGGTAAAACTAATAATTATGTGCTTTTAAAAGATGCACTTAAAAATACAGAGATAAATTTTATTGATTTAAAATCATTTTTGCAAAATGAAAAAATAAACAGCCATGAACTTTTATACCATCAGACTGACTCACATTGGAATAGCCTTGGATCCTTAAAGGCTTATAGATATTTACTTTCTGTTTTAAATTTAAGTACAAATTTAAAAGACAATCCTAATTACATAAAAGATAAAATATGGACTGGAGATATTTATAAAATGCTTTTTCCTGAGGGCAAAGAAAAGGATTATGAATTTATATATGATATACCCAAAAAATATACATCCTTAAAGCCAATTAATGAAGAAGATATAAAAATTACAACTAAATTAAAAACTGGTGAAGAGGACATTAATTTAGGAAAAAAGCTTTTAATTTTCAGGGACTCATTCTTTAATTCATTAGTTAAATTTGTTTCAAATGACTTTATAGAAGTAAAATATTCTAGAGAGATTCCTTACCAAATTGGAAAAACTAATGATGAAATTGTAATTTTAGAAATTGCTGAAAGGAACATTCCATTAGTTACAAAATCAGCTCCAGTAATGGCTGCTCCTCTTAGAAATGATGTAGATTTATCAAAATATAAAAAACTAAATAGAAAGGATATATTCTTTTATAAAGATGATGAAAATAACTATTTTCATATATACGGTTACTATAAAACTGATTTGCTTTCAAATAAAGAAGTTTTATTAAAATATAATGATACAGTTTTTGAAGCTTTTCCTATATTAGAAGACAGCATAAAGGAAAATATAATAAAAAAGTATGGAGAATATATGCTTGGATTTTCTTTGAGAATAACTAAAGATTTATCAATTAATATTGATGATTTTGATATTTATATTAAATAATATTGCCTATTTTTAAAAATAAGTAGAATTAGTTTTTTCATTAACTCTAATTTTTACTTATTTTACTTTTCTTTAGTCACTTAATATTCCTAAGAGTTTTTCACAACTGTTTTACCTTATTCTTGGCGGTTTTATTATATTTTACACTTTTCTCCTAATAAAAAATACACCAATAGCTCCATCTGCACTGTTGTCGAAAAATGGAGTAAACTTTTTTAGTTCTAAAGCCAAGGTCTTATGAATATATTTATAAGTTACCTTTAAATTAGAACCATTATTTATTTTTCAAAGGTCATTAAACTTTTAAAACTTCACTT
>JAVBPD010000094.1:0-7198 GCA_031549885.1 Clostridiaceae bacterium | reverse complement strand
AAGTGAAGTTTTAAAAGTTTAATGACCTTTGAAAAATAAATAATGGTTCTAATTTAAAGGTAACTTATAAATATATTCATAAGACCTTGGCTTTAGAACTAAAAAAGTTTACTCCATTTTTCGACAACAGTGCAGATGGAGTTATTGGTGTATTTTTTATTAGGAGAAAAGTGTAAAATATAATAAAACTTCAAAGAATAAGGTAAAACGGTTGTGAAAAACTCTTAGAAATATTAAGTGACTAAAGAAAAAGTAAGGTGAGTAAAAATTAGAGTTAATGAGAAACTAACAATCTATCAATCTTATTTCTTAATTAATATTGATATTTTTTACATTAAAATAACAAAGTGCTTATTTTTTTCAACAATTTCTTACTTAATTAATATTAAATATAAATAATTTTATATTTAATAATTTGTACGTTAAAATTACAATATATACTAAATAATAAATATAATAGTATATATTTACTTTAATGTAATACTAATATAAAATGATTATATATTTATTTGAAAAATTAATTGAGCAAAATTCGCTGTGGTGATATCTTTTTACACTGCAATATGTAATTATTTCTTTCTGCAATTTCCTTTAAAATATTAGATTTAAAAATTAATAATTTATCTGTCTGATGACATCTCTGTTAATTACTTATAATTTAATGCATATGATATTGGTGAAGATTTACTAAAGAATTTTTAAAATTACCGATATTATTGATTAAATAATAGGTTTTTTTTATGAGCGCAATAATTAAAATTAGGATTAGATTGTTATTATTAAGTTTAAAGTATAATAATTGAGTTATTTGTAGTCAAGATATAATTTCTATCCTATCTATATTTACCTAAATTATTATTTCTCTACTCTTTATTACTGTCTTCATTGCTAACTCTTTCTTTCAAAATAAAACTGTATACAGCAGAATGCGAGAATAGGAACAAAGAAATATTTAGAATTTTATAATAATAAGAGACCACATCAAAGCTTAGGCTATAAAACGCCAGCAAAAGTGTATTTTGATGATGAAGTAATAAATTTTTAATAACTTTAGAAAATGGTGATGCTAGAATTGAAAATGTTCCTGTAGGTACAGTTGGTAAATTTACTGCATATCCAAATCAAGGCTATGAATTTGATTATTGGAAAGTTACTAGACCTTCTGGAATAACATGAGCAACTGTAAAATCGAAATTTTTAACAGTTACAATAACAAAAAATACAACAGTTTATCCAGTTTTTAAACTTGCTCCATATAAGTTATCTTAAGTTATCTGTAGAACTTCCTGTGCTTAGTGAAGGGTTCAGCATCTATTCTAAAATAGAATTAAGCGATTCAAGAATGGTAGAATCGCTGCTGTAATTAATGATGTTTTACCAAATGTTGCTGTAAAAATAACTGCATATCCTAATCCTGATTATATATTTTCTACATGGAAATG
Organism: Clostridiaceae bacterium; assembly: GCA_031549885.1. GTDB lineage: Bacteria > Bacillota > Clostridia > Clostridiales > Clostridiaceae > WQUF01. Next base: position 5,756 of record JAVBPD010000094.1, on the reverse strand, counting down.
TTAGACCAGCAGGATTAGTGACATCAAGTTGGTTGGAACCTATCATTGAATTTAATATGCCTTTAGGAAGGGAAACAACTTTAATTCCAGTATTTACAGAAGATTCGTACAATAGAAAATAAATAATATAAAATTAAGGCATGTTTCAAATTTCGTTGACACTTAATTCTTAGTTTGTAGCTTAAAAGCGTTGATTTTATTGAGTTTTAAGAATGATATAAAATAATGATTTGTCAACTAAAAATGATCATTTTTGAAACACGCCAAAACTAATATAGATTTATTTAAGTTCTAAAATATAAAAGTTGAAAAAGAGTGTGTTTCAAATTTTAGAGCACTTTGATAAAATGCGAATTGTTGAACATACTAAATTTGACTTAAAATAGATATTTATTAGTTTATCTTGGTTTTTGAATTATTTTATTTGACATAAAGTTCAATACCAGAAGTATCAAAGGCAATCATATTACTGTGTCAATAGCCTGATAAATAGGAGGTAAAATCATTATGAAAACAATATTTAATTTTAAATCTTCTGGTTGTTTGTTACTTTTTTTAATATTTTGCTTTTCAATATTTCCACTAATAATAAATGCTGCAAGTTTTCCAGTTGGATTAGAAGTTTCTAAAATTGATAATATACCTGATAATAGTTTGACTGGTGTGGTTGATGATTTACAATGTGGTTTTGCTACCATTGAATTTCCTGATGGATCAGTAATTAATAATAATAATGGTTATATCTCTAAACCAAATGTTGAAGAAGGGACAACAATTACAGCAACAGCAACTCCTAATGCTGGTTATAGATTTTTAAGATGGCATGTAAGGAGACCATCAGATCTTTTAGCAGGAGTAGATGTTTATCAAAATACAATCACATTTGAAACACCAGGTGGAAATGGACGAACAGATATATATCCAGTATTTTATGCACCATCTAATATTACTATTAGTAAGGTAGCAAATAATAATTCTCCAAATCCTGGAGATACAGTAGAATATACTATTACAGTAAAAAATGGAGGTACTACTTCATTATATGGAGTAGTAGTAAATGATGTTTTTCCTGAAAATTGGCAAAGAACCATTATTAGTCCCAATGCTTATTCATTTAATGGAGATAAAATAATTTTAGGTGATATGCAACCTTCTGATGTTATTATAATCAAATACACTATAGCTATTCCATCAACAGCTCAGCTTGGCGCATATAAAAATACAGCTGAAGTTCAGGCTAAGTATTCAGATGGTACTCTTATACCAGTATCACATTTTGATAATATGTCAAAGCTACAAGATGATGAAATAATAAATGTTGTGACACCTGTAAAGCCTAATGACAATGAACCCACAAGTTCATCAAATGGTACAACTGATACTACACCATCATACGATTATACAATATCGTACAACACTACATCAGAACCAGAAGCAGTTCCCTCAAAGGAGAAAAAAGTCAAAGGCCCTATTATAAAAGCAAAAGATTTAACTATATGTGTAAATGATCCTTTTAAGATAATGAGAGGCGTTACTGCCTTTGAAAATATGGGTAAAGGAAAAGAGATTACTAATAAAGTTACAACAACAGGAAAAATAAACACAGGTGTAGAAGGAACATACGAAATTACTTATAGAGTTAAAGATCAATATGGGAATAGAGCTGAACAGATTAGAACTGTCACAATTAAACAATGTGAAGGTCTTCTAGAACCAGAAGAAATAGAGAAAATAGATATACATACCAAACCAACTTCCTTTATAGAGCCAAAGGAAAAACCTGTTTGCTGTCCAACTGCAATACCTGTTTGTTGTCCATGTTGTGGAAGAGTTATAGGTTGGATAAGATCATACTAAAGCTTTCATAAAAAAATGCTGCTATTAAAGGATTTTGTTATTTAACTGTTTTGTATTATTTATTTTGTATAAGGAGGCATTTTATGTGTAAAACAGTTTTGCATTTAAAAATATTCAATTTAAGTCTATGTAATTGTACAATAGTTATTCCTGCTACTCGTTTTTGCAATTGCTTGTGTAAAAATTTAAATTGACAAATTTTAATATCTTTTAAAATAAAGGGTAAGCGGCCACTTACTCTTTATTTTTGCTCATTTATAAGAACAAAATAAAAAATATTTTTAAAAAACGAGTAGCTTAGATTTATTATAACAATAATTTAAATATATGTCTTTAAATTTAACAGATATTTCGAAAAATATAACAGTATCATCAAACCAGCGCAACACATAATACAATTTACGCCTTAACCTATCTATTGCCCTGTATGAATACTCTCTTTTTGTCTAGTATAGTTAACATGTAAAAAAACAGCTATAAGACATTATTTGTAAATTATCATGTTTTATAGCTGTTGATTACTGAACTTTAAAAAATTGCCTGGCTCTACTAAGGGTATATATAAAAATCATTCCTTCTTTAAATTCTTTTTTAAATCTTCAAGATTGCAATAATCCTTAGCTTCTACTTTACCTGATATCATATTATTAACTTCTTGAATGGCAGCTTCTGTTGTCTTATTGTAACGCTCTTTCACAACCTCAAAAGGAAAACCACCAACCATTAACGCTTTATTAAGAAAAATGTTTACAGCATCAGATATATTAATTCCAAAAGCATTGAATAATTCCTCTGCATCCTTTTTAACTTGACTATCTACTCTTAGATACAAATTTGCATCTCTAGCCATATTTTATCACCTCTTTTTATATTTATTATAACACAAATTTAATACAAATACCTTATATTGTATTAAGTTTGTATGAAAAGAGTGCCTTTTTCATCCCCATATCGGCAAAAAAAATATAAATTTTATTATAATGACATTGATATTTTGCCGATTTTCTAATATAATTACCTCAAAAATGAGGTGGTATGCATGGACTATATTTCTACAGCACAAGCTGCTAATAAATGGGGTATATCTGAGCGGAGTGTTAGAAACTATTGTGCAACAAATAGAATAGAAGGAGCATTCTTGTCTGGCAAAACATGGAAAATACCTGAAAGTGCCACAAAGCCAAATAGAATAAACAAAAAAATACCAGCAAGAAATTTATTAAATGTCTTAAAAGAAGAAAAGTCAAATAAAATCTCAGGCGGTATATATCATAAACTGCAAATAGAATTCACATATAATTCAAATCACATAGAAGGTAGCCGTCTTACAAAAGAGCAAACTCAATATATCTTTGATACAAACACCATAGATACAGATTACGGCAAAGTACTCTATGTTGATGATATTATAGAAACAGCAAATCATTTTAGATGCATGGATCTAATTATAACAAACGCAAATGCTAAACTTACTGAGAAGTTTATTAAAGAATTACATTTTATATTAAAAAATGGCACAAGTGACTCTCGTTTAGATTGGTTTGCTATAGGGGAATACAAAAAATTTGCAAATGAAGTAAATAACAGAGAAACAACGAATCCCATAGATGTACCATCAGAAATGAAGGGCATGTTAAACAAATACTGCAATAAAAAAGAAAAAACATTTAATGACATTATAGAATTTCATGTACAATTTGAAGCCATACATCCGTTTCAAGATGGAAATGGCAGGATTGGTAGATTGATTATGCTTAAAGAATGCCTACAAAACAATATTGTCCCGTTTATAATAACCGAATCATTAAAAATGTTTTATTATAGAGGTCTGTCTGAGTGGCAAAAGGGAGGCGAAAAAGGTTATTTATTAGACACATGTTTGACTGCTCAGGATCAATTCAAGAAGTATTTAGACTATTTCAAAATTAAATACGAGGATTATACAAACAAATAGAAGAGCAAACACTCACGAAGGGATTAATTTTAAATATAATTTGAAATATTATACGTAATACTGTACAATATTATTGACAGAATAGTAAAAGGAGGAAAAAATAATGTTAGCTGATAATTACACAAATGTAAGAGATAATTTTAAAAAATATTGTGATAAAATTGTAACTGAAAATGAAAGTGTGCTTGTAACTAGGAAAGATGATAAACATATTGTTATGATTTCTCTTGAACAATATAATCAATTTACAAAAGCAGTTAATAATCTTGAATATCTTATATCACTTAATGAGTCAATAGAACAAGAAAAACAAGGTAAACTTACTAGAATGCCTGTATTTGAACATGATAACGAGGGGACCATAGTTATCCATAAATGCAAAGGTCATTACGAAGATAAATAGAAAGAGCTGTTTTAAGTGAAGATAGCTCTTTTTCACCGTTTAAATCTGAAAATAAATTTAAGTTTTAAAGAAATAAAGTCTTAAGATTATCTTTAATTAATATAAAAATACTCATATTAATTGAAAAAAATTAAACATATATTAATAAATAACAAGTCATAAAAAAAAATACATAATAAGCAGTCTAAAAAAACACAATATTAATTTAATATGAAGAAGGGCCTATTGATAAAAGCTTGATAAATAGCATAAAAAAGGTTAAAATAAAAAAACATAAAAGGTTAATCATAAAATAAATTAAACTGTAGTAAGCTGTTTTCTAAAAGCGTGGATTCTATCAGAATAAAGTTTGCCTGTACAAAAATAAACTAAAGCACTAGTTACTGTTGCAAAACTATAAGTTTAAGTTGTCACTAAAAAACCGAAAGTTGTCTAAAGTTCCTCATCAATCTATACATATCTTGCCAAGAATATCTTCATTAATTATTATACCTTTATTAAATTTAAAAAGGGGATTGTAAATATGTTCAAACAAAAAAAAATCTTGTTAAGTTTATTATCTTTAATAGTATGCAGTTTATTTTGTTTCCAATTAGTTTTTGGAGTTTCAGCAGTTACGACCGTCGCAGCAGAGATAGAAATAACAGATACAGACGAAGATGCTGAAGACGAAGAAGTTACAGATGAAGATGAAGACGCTATAGATGAAGAAATTATAGATGAAGATGAAGACACTATAGATGAAGAAATTACAGATGAAGACGAAGACAGCATAGATGAAGAAGACACTGCTGCAACAGGAAATAAAGCTCCAGTTATAAATGCCAAAGATATTACAATTCATATTGGAGATAAATTTAATATAATGGGCAAAGTAACAGCATTTGCAAATGGTGGAAAGGGTAAGAATATCACTAATAAAGTTACAGCTTCAGGAAAAATTAACACATCAGAAGCTGGAGAATATAAAATTACTTATAGAGTAACAGCTGATAATGGTAAAAAAGCTGAAGTAATTAGAACAATTACTGTAATACCATAGAAGAAGATATGACAAGTAAGCCAAATACCACTAGCACTCCAATGGAAGCTGTAGAGGAACTAGTTTATGTAACTTGTATATACCTGTACAAGTATAATTCCAATGCTGCCCATAGTATTATGCTACCCATTTATTTATGTAGCCGTTTATGTAAAAACTAAAATTAATATTTTTTTAAAAAAAGAGTAAGTAGCCGCTTGCTCTTTTTGTTTTATTAATTTATAAAAAATAAGTAGCATGAATATATTATATCAGAATTTTCAATGTATGTATCTAAGTTTTTCTCATATTTTACCATTTTAACAAAAAAAATAAATTTTTTATATTTTTTCGAATTTTATAATTTATCATTTGAATAATTAAAAAAATAGTTAATTATAAACTTTTTATATCATTATATACATAATATAAATTTTATACAAAATATAATTTATAAAATTATTAATATTATTTAAATTATATTGACTAAAATAATAGCTAATAGTATAATAAATGTGCAT
>JAVBPD010000128.1:0-27140 GCA_031549885.1 Clostridiaceae bacterium | reverse complement strand
AAAGAGAATAAAGCTTCAAATAGCAAGGCTTCTTGCAAAACACGATCATGAGACTCAGAAAATGATACTTCAAAATATAGATTTTAAAGATATAAACTCTTTTCATAAGATGAAATATATAACTGGGAAATCAAAGATGACACTTGATGAAGTAAAGGAAAGGGTAAGAACATCTCATAATATAATGCCTAAAAAGACAAAATTTACAGTTGAAATAAGATCAGATATTGCAGGAAAATTCACTGAATTTTTAACAGGATTTAGAAAGGATATAACAATAGAGTTAGGAAAAAAATTCCCTGTAAAAAATGTAAATCAAATATTAAAAGTAGACTGGGATAAAGACCATATGGAATTTTTCCTTGAGAAAAACTTTGTTGATAAGAAAAATATAGATAGGCTATTTAGTAAAGTTTTAACTGAAGTAATTAAAAAATGACAATGGGGAATTAAATAAGGGTTTTATAAAAGGTTCCAAATAAAGCCCGAAAACAAGGATTCGTTCCGTCGACAGCAAAAAAAACCAATGTCGAACTGTGGACGAATTGGCGAAGCTATGCTTAAAAATATATGGATAAAATGTGAACGACAAAAAAATTTCTATAAAAATGAGAAAATACATATAAAATTACATAAAAAGGAAAGAAAAAATATTTCCTGAAAAAGTAGTAACACATAGGGTGTAATTTCTAAAAATTGGAGTCAACTAATGAAATCAAAAATGAAATACCTATTTTTTTAAAATCATTAAAATTAGTTTCCTCCTCAATAATCATATATTCTATTTTTTATTATAACCATAATTTTTAAAAAGGGTACATTTCCTTTTATGGAAACATACCCTTTATCTATTTTACACTGTTTTATTAAGTCTTACATCCATACTTTCGCTATCATAAACTCTTTCATCTACTTGTTTCATAACTCTTCCAGCAATAAGTCCTGACACCATTGATCCTGATACATTTACAGCTGTTCTTCCCATATCTATTAAAGGTTCTACAGATATTAATACTCCTGCAAGAGCAACTGGGAAACCAAGAGCAGATAAAACCATAATTGAAGCAATAGTAGCACCGCCACCAACTCCAGCAATACCAAATGAGCTTATAGCTGAAATAACAGCAACTTGAATTATAAATATAGGATTTAAAGGATTTACTCCTACCATAGGAGCTATCATCACTGCAAGCATTGCAGGATAAACGCCTGCTCAGCCATTTTGTCCAATAGATGTTCCAAATGTTGCAGCAAAGTTTGAAATACCTTCAGATAATCCTAATTTGCTTCTTAAAGTATTTATTGTAAGTGGCAATGTTCCAACACTTGTCCTTGATGTAAAAGCAAAGGAAAGAGCTGGCCAAGCCTTTTTAAAGTATATTTGAGGTTTGAATTTAAATATAATTAATATGATTACATGAAGAACTAAAACAAGTATTAAAGCTACATATGATGCTAAAATAAACTTTATAAGCGTTAAAATAGCATTAAAATCTGTAGTTGCTATAGTTCTAGTCATTACAGCAAGTATTCCAAAAGGCGTTAATTCCAGAACCATATCCACTAATTTAAATATAACAGAGTGCAGTACTGATATGCCTTCTCTAAATTTATCAAATAGTATTTTTTGACTTTTCTTAATTCCTAAAGCTGCAACACCTAAAAATGAAGTAAAGAACACAACAGCAAGGGTTGGAGAATCTCCCTGACCTGCCATAGATGCAAAAGGATTTGTAGGTATTACCTTTAATATTTGTTGGGGAATTGTACCTTTGTCCGCATTCTCTTCTTCTAAAGTTTTTCCCCTTTGAGTCTCTTTATCTCCTGTTTGTATTTGGTCAGCTTTTAGACCAAAAGCAAGCGATGATCCTGCTCCAATTATTGCAGACACAAATGTTGTAGCAAGTAATATGCCTATTACTATTAAGCTCATCTTAGCTACACCTTTTGATGTTTCGAGGTTTAAAATAGCAGTAAGTATTGAAATCATAATGAGAGGAATTGTAATCATTTTCAAAAGCGAAACATAACCAGACCCAATTAAACTCATCCAGTCAGAAGATAATTTAATTACATTTGGCATAGAATTTTTAAATATCAATTGTATAAGTGCACCAAAAACAATTCCAATGCCAAGTCCAATTAGTACTCTTTTGCTAAAAGAAAAATTCCTCTTTTGCATGTAAAATAAAGAAAATAAAAGGGCAATAAAGACAATTAGTACTAAAATAGCGACAAAATTTTCCATGATTTTCCTCCTTGTTAAATAATATGATTTAATTTAATCATATTATAATATTATTCATTTATCAATAATTTTTAGTACTATTTTAATACTTTTATTATCTTTTCATCAAGCACAGCCATAAATAAATTGCTTCCAATACCAGACCTATTTTGAAATTTAATATCAGTAATTTTAAGATTCTTTTTGCTTTTTTTATTAGTTTCTAAAGTTATGCTTCCTTTAATTCCATCATTTACATTGTCAGAAAATATTACCAAATCATCATTTTTTAATGATATTCCAATAACTCCAGAAGCAACCCTGCCCATAGTATTAATGCTATCAATTAAAAATTTTATGCCCATAGCTCTTTCTGTTATAATTAGCATGCTCTGTCCTTCACTTGAAAAAAATACAGAAACAATTTTTTCATCATCAAATTTAAATTTATGAAACATAGCACTAAAACCACATTCTTTAAAGTCACTTAATGATGTTCTTTTAACATACCCTTTAGAAGTAACAGATACTAAATTAATATTCTCATCATAGTTTAAAATTGAAAATATGTTCACAATACAAGTTTCACTAGGTATAGAAAGAAGCTTTTCAATGCTCACTTCACTTGAGTTTTGTATTATTACTGAAGGAAGTTTATAAATAATACCATTTGAATCACAAAATATAATTGTCTCATTAGAATTTGTTTTTATTATGCTTTCATTTTTATATTCATTTTTATATTCATTTGAAAAAACCTTTATTTTTCCTTCTTCATACTTAATATTAAATTCTTTAAAATCATTTTCCAGGGAAAACTCAAAATCTATTATAGAATTTAACTCTGATACTCTAATTAATTCATACCCTAAAACGCTTCTTTCCATAGGTTCAAGCTCAGGCTCTTCCACATTAAACTTAAGACCTAAGGATGTTCTTAAAGTTAAATATTTAATATCCCTATCTCTTTTTTGAATCTTTACACAAACAAGCTCGTCATTTTCTTTTAATTTAATACCTTGAATTTTAGTATAGGAAGTGGAAAATTTCAAAAGAGGTACCTTTTTAAACATACCTAATGTAGTAATAAAGTACAAATCACTGCAATCGTTAAAATCTTCAATAGAAAAAGCAGCTACAATGCTCTCTTCTTTTAAACTTCCTCTTATTATTTCATCAAGCCTTTCCCCTTTTTCCTTCCATTTAAACTCTGATATATCTTTAACTTTAATTTGATACATATTTCCTTTTGAAGTAAACACAATAACATTGTCCTTTGTATTGCACTGAAATAAGAATTTATTATAATCCCCTTCTCTATATTCAATATCTTCTACATTTGTATTGCTCCTGTTGTATGACTTTAAAGGAACTCTCTTAATATATCCTTCATTTGACATTGTCACCATAACATCTTCATCTACAAAAAAATCTTCATTATTAAGGCTAATTTCTTCTTCTTCAATTATTTGTGTTCTTCTGGGGCTATCATACTTTTCTTTTATTTCAATAAGTTCTTTCTTTATGACTTTTAAAAGTTCTCTTTCATCATTTAATATTTTTTCAAGCTTATTTATCTTTTTCACTAATTCATCAAATTCTTTTTGGAAAATTTTAAGTTCAAGGCCAGTTAACCTATATAACATTAATTCTAAAATTGCATTTGCCTGTATTTCTGTAAACTCAAATTTTTTCATTAAATTTTCTAATGCATCTTTTCTTGATTTGCTTTCTCTAATGGTTTTTATGACCTGATCTAAAACCTCAATAGCTTTTATAAATCCTTCAACAATGTGATGCCTTCTCTTTGCAATTTCTAATTCTTTAGCAGTTCTCCTTGTAACAACTTCCTTTTGATGCTCTACATAGTGGAATAATATTTCTTTAAGAGTTAAAGTCTTAGGTTTGCCATCTACTATAGCAACCATGTTAAAAGGTATATTTATTTGCAAATCAGTCTTTTTATATAAATATTTTAATACTTTTTGACATGTATCAATATCCACGCTCTTTTTAAATTCTATAACAGCTCTAATGCCTGTTCTATCTGATTCATCTCTAATATCAGAAATAGATTCTAATATCTTTTGAGATTTTTTATCTTGTGTCATAGCAGATATAGTTTGCAAAATCCTAGCCTTAGATTTTCTATATGTAAATTCTGTTATAACAATCCCAAATCTTCCATTCTCAAGCTTTTCAATTACAGCTTTAGCTCTTTGACATACCTTACCTTCTCCAGCTTCATAAGCGTTTAATATGGATTTTTGACCTATAATTATACCTCCTGTAGGTAGATCAGGAGCCTTTATATATTTCATTAAACCTTCTGTAGTTATATCCTTATTTTCAATAAATGCTATTGTACCATCAATAGTTTCACCTAAATTGTGAGGTGGTATATTTGTAGCAAGTCCTACAGCTATGCCAAACGCTCCATTTACCAAAAGATTTGGATATCTTGATGGAAGCACCACTGGCTCTATTTCTGTAGAAGAATAATTGTCAACCATATCAACCACATCTTTGTCAATATCCCTTATTAATTCCATTGATATTTGCGTAAGCCTTGCCTCTGTATATCTCATAGCTGCCGCACTATCTCCATCCTCGCTTCCCCAGTTACCTTGACCATCTATAAGAGGCATTCTTGTTGAAAAATTTTGCGCAAGTATAACCATAGCATCATATACAGATGTATCTCCATGAGGATGAAATTTTCCTAAAACATCTCCCACTATTCTTGCTGATTTATAATAAGGTCTATCATAAAATGCTTTTAAAAGATAGGATCCATATATTATCCTTCTATGAACAGGCTTTAATCCATCTCTAACATCTGGCAGAGCTCTATCTCTTGCTACTTCAACAGCATAAGGAAGATAATTATCTGGCATTGCCTCATCAAATGGCACTTGAACAATATTATTATCAACAGGTATGTTATTTGGAATTTTTTTCATATATATCCTCCAAAATGTGTTTATTTAATCATTAAAATTCTGCATACTTATACATATACTTTCTTCTAGGTTCCACTACATCTCCCATTAAAAGAGAAACCATTTTTTCAGCTTTTGCTGCATCTTCTATGGTGATTTGAATTAAATTCCTAGTTTCTGGATTCATAGTTGTATCCCAAAGCTGCTCTGGATTCATTTCACCTAAGCCTTTATATCGCTGTATTTGGCAGTTCTTACCTATTTTTCTCTTTGCCTTTTGCAAATCAAAATCATTATATACGTATATATCACCATTTTTACCATTCTTGCCATCTTTATAAACCTTATATAAAGGAGGTTGAGCTAAATAAAGATGACCATTTGCAACAAGTGGCCTCATATATCTAAAGATATAAGTCATCCAAAGGGTTTTAATATGATAACCATCTACATCTGCATCGCTTAAAATAATTATTTTATGATATTTTAAATCTTCTTCTTTAAAGTTATCTAAAATTCCTGTGCCTAAGCAAGATGAAAATATCTTTAATTCTTCACTAGAAAGTACACTTTCAATGCTCTGCTTTTCTGTGTTCATAATCTTTCCACGAGAAGGCATAATAGTTTGAAATCTTCTATCTCTTGCTTGTTTTGCAGATCCACCAGCAGAATCCCCTTCAACAACAATAAGCTCACAAATAGAAGGTTCTTTCATAGTGCATACCGATACTTTGCCAGCAAGAGGCGCAAGTCCCTTACCTACTTTCTTCTTTTCAGCATCGTTTATTTTTTTAATTTTCTCTCTAATTGAAGCAGCTTGTATTGCGTTGTTAATTATCATAGTAGCAATATCTTTGTTGTCTTCTATCCACTGGCATAGCTTTGTGTAGACAAGTTCATTGATAGCAGTAAAAGCCTCTGTATTTCCAAGCTTAGTTTTAGTCTGCCCTTCAAATATAGGGTTTGTGATTCTTATTTTTAGTATGGCACACATTCCCTCTCTTAAGTCATCACCTTCAAATTCCTTGTCTTTATCTTTAATTAAATTAAGTTTTCTTGCCCATTCTTTAAAGGCTCTAGTCATTCCAGTTTTAAAACCAGATTCATGAGTGCCTGCTTCTTTTGTAGGAATATTATTAACATAGCTCAAAATATGCTCAGTTGTGGAATCTGTAAACTGTATACAAGTTTCTCCATAAACATACAGTCCATTTATCTCTTTTTCGCCTTCAAATTGTATCGGTTTAGCATGAAGCACTTCTCTTGATTCATTTAAGTAATCAATAAAATCAAGCAACCCTCTTTCAGAATAATACACCTTTTCAATAGGCTCATCTAATCTATTGTCAACTAAAATAAGCTTAATGCCTTTGTTTTGAAATGCAAGCTCTTGAAGCCTTTCATCTATAATATCAAATTTAAATTCAACATTAGAAAAAACCTCATCATCTGGTAAAAATGTGACTGTAGTACCGCTATCATCACATTTACCTATTTCCATAAGTTTTGTCACAGGAACTCCAGGCATATTTCTTTTATATTTTTTATCATAGGCATATTCAAATCTTTGCCTATATTTTTTACCATCTTGGTGAACCTCTACAACAACCCATTTGCTAAGAGCGTTTACTACAGCTGCTCCAACTCCATGAAGTCCACCTGATGTTTTATAAAAATCATTATTGAACTTCCCACCAGTGTGAAGCTCAGTATAAACCATTTCCACTCCAGAAATCTTCTTAATAGGATGAATACCAATGGGAATGCCCCTTCCATCATCCTGTATTGTAGCAGATCCGTCCTTATTTAAAATAATTTTAGCTTCACGTCCAAATCCATTTGTTAATTCATCTATTGAATTATCAAGCACTTCCCATATACAATGATGCAGCCCTTTAGAACCAGTTGTGCCGATATACATACCAGGTCTCATCCTGACAGGTTCTAATTTTTCTAAAGAGGTTAGAGAATTTACATCATAGCATGTACTGCTAAAATCGTTTCTTACGCTATCCATTGGTGCACCTCCAAACTTTCATAATACTTATGAATTATAACATAAACCTTTTATGTCCACAACGTAAAAATAATTTGTTTAAAGTATGTAATATATGTTAAAATTAAATTAAATACATATTAATAATTTCTCAAAAATTAACCATTTTGTAAGTTTTATGATATTTAAAATTTTTCTCAAAATAAATTCGAGGTGAAAATTATGGCTATAAAGCTCATTACAGATTCAGGCTGCGATTTACCTTACACATTTTTAGAAGAAAATAATATAGATTTCCTTGAAATGTTTGTTAAGATAGATAACAAAGAATTTAAAGATGATTTAGGTAAATCATTCTCACATAAAGACTTTTTTAATACTATGAGAAATGGATCAACTCCTAAGACTTCTCAGATAAACTCTCATGATTTTTATGAGATTTTTGAAAAATACCACAATGCAGGTTATTCTATTTTATACATAGGATTATCTTCAGGGCTAAGCGGTACTGTTGGCAATGCAAACTTTGCAAAAAACGAAATATTAGAAAAATATAAAGATGCCGATATTACAATAATAGATTCTAAATCCGCATCTGTTGGATTTGCTCTTTGTGTTTATATAGCAAACGAAATGATTAATGAGGGAAAAAATAAAGAAGAGATAGTTTCATTTTTTGAAAAAAATATAAATAGAGTAAGCCATTTTTATACTGTAGATGATTTAAATTATTTAAGAAGAGGTGGAAGAATTTCATCAACAAGCGCAGTGGTAGGAAGTATTTTAAACATCAAGCCAATTCTTTGTGTCGATATCGAAGGAAAATTAGTCTCTCTTTTCAAAGTAAAGGGAAGAAAAAAATCCATCCATTCTTTATTTGAAATGATGGTAAAATATGTTGAATCACCAGAAAATCAAACTATATTTATATGTCATGCAGATTGCAAAGAAGATGCTAATACGCTTAAAGTTCTCATATTAGAAAAGTTTAAAGTTAAAGATGTTATAATAACTAAAATGGGGACAACTATTGGTTCTCACGCAGGTCCTGGAACTTTAGTATTGTCATTTTTAGGAAAAGATAGGAATTTTATTATAAATAATTCAAGATAAAATTTAAAAAATCAAGGCCTATATGACCTTGATTTTTAAATGATTTCTTGAAGCCTTAAAAATGAATCTTTTAGTGGGCTATAAAGGCTCTTATAAATTGCATAATACTCATCATATTTTTTTGAATCTTCTTCATTTAACTCTAAAGGTTCATTGAATCTTACACAATTAGAGCATGCTTCTTCTACAGATTTATAAATACCTGCTCCTACAGAAGAAAGAAGTGAAGCTCCAAGGGCTGGGCCTTCATTTGATACTGCAGTTTTAATGGAGCATTTTAAAATATTAGAAAGCATTTCTCTAAATAAAGGACTTCTTGATCCACCACCACAAGCTACAATGTCATTTACTGATATATTCATTTCTCGCAATATATCCATGCTATCCCTTTGTGAAAAAGTAACACCTTCCATAATAGCTCTTATCATATCTTTCTTTTCATGCACTGCGCTTAATCCAAAGAAAACTCCTCTACAATTAGGATCTAAATGTGGAGTTCTTTCTCCCATTAAATATGGCAAATAAATTAACTTATTTGATCCAATAACAGATTTTTTAGCTTCTTCATTCATTAAATCATATGGATCTATGCCCATTTGTTTTGCTACAGAAATTTCGCTTAAGCAAAAATTATCTCTAAACCACTTTAAAGAAAGTCCGCAAGCTTGAGTAACTCCCATTACATGCCACTTACCTTTTACACTTGAACAAAATGTGTGAACTCTACCTTTTGGATCTATAGCTATATTATCTATGTGTGCATAAACAACTCCCGAAGTGCCAAGAGTTACAAATGCTTTTCCAGATTCACATACACCAGTTCCAATAGCAGCAGCTGCATTATCCCCTGCGCCACCTACAACAATAGTGCCTTCTTTAAGTCCAGTTAGCCTGCTAGCTTCTCTGTTAATTTCTCCTGTAACTTCAACAGATTCATACACTTTTCCAAGCATATTTTCATCAATATCTAATTTCTCTAAAACTTCTTTTGACCATTTTCTATTTGGCACATCTAAAAGCTGCATGCCAGATGCATCTGAAACTTCGGTTGCGTACTCTCCTGTAAGTTTAAATCTAATATAATCTTTAGGTAAAAGAATTTTTTTGCATCTTTTATATATTTCTTCTTCGTTATTTCTAACCCATAATATTTTTGATGCTGTAAATCCAGTTAATGCAGGGTTTGCAGTTATTTCAATTAACCTTTTTTCTCCAATTTTCTCTGTTATTTCTTTGCATTCTTTAGAAGTTCTCTGATCACACCAAATTATAGATGGTCTAAGCACCTGATTTTTTTCATCAAGCATTACAAGGCCGTGCATTTGACCAGATAGTCCAATGCCTTTAATGTCCTTAGGATCTATGTTGCTCTTATTAATAACAGACTTTATAGTTACTATAGCAGCGTTCCACCAATCTTCTGGATTTTGCTCTGCCCATCCATTTTGTGGTTGATATAATGGATATTCTTTTGTACATGAGGAAATGGAATTCCCATAAGTATCAAATAAAACTGTTTTTGTACCTGAGGTACCAATATCTATACCTATTAAATAATTCATAATATACCCCTTAATTTAAATTTAAATAGATCTGCTTCTTCTCTTTGATAACACATCGAATGCCACAGCAGCAAGAAGAACTAAACCCTTTATAGCCCTTTGATAGTTAGAATCAACTCCCATTATTGACATACCGTTGTTTAAAACTCCCATAAAAATAGCGCCAATTACAGTTCCACTTACAGTTCCTGTGCCACCATATGCAGAAGCTCCACCTATATAACAAGCACCAATAGCATCAAGCTCATAGTTTGTTCCAGCAGTTGGCGCTGCAGAATTAAACCTTGCAATACAAACAAGTGCAGCTATTGCACATAGAAAACCCATATTCACATAAGAAGTAAATAAAACTTTATTGGTATTTATACCGCTTAACTTTGCAGCTTTTTCATTTCCACCCATGGCAAATAAATAACGCCCTGGAACAGTTCTAGTAGTGTAATAAGAATATGCTCCAGCAATTACTCCTAAAATAACTAAAATAATTGGTACACCTTGATAATTAGCTAAATTATAAGATACAGCCATTATGAAACAAACTATTAATATGCATTTAACCATCATTGAAGTAAAAGTTTCTGCTTTGTATCCTTTTTTTATCTTAGTACTTCTGCTTGTAACTTGAATAAAAATAAATATTGCACTTAAAATAAACCCGATAATTAAGCATGTTATGTTTAACTTTCCACCAAAAAAGTTTGGAATAAAACTATTAAATAAGGACTGATAATTCTTAGGGAATGGAGATATTGTTAAACCAGCAAGTACTATTAAAGCTACACCACGCCATAATAACATGCCTGATAAAGTTACTATAAACGCAGGAATTCGAATATATGCAATCCAAAATCCTTGCCACGCTCCTATTAATATTCCAACTATAATACATATTAACATGCCTAAGTACATATTTACCCCATATGTTACAATTAATTTTCCAGCAACAGCTCCTAAAAGAGCAACTACTGAACCAACAGATAAGTCAATATTTCCTCCTGTAAGTATACACATAAGCATACCAATAGCTAAAATAACAACATATCCATTTTGTGCAATGAGGTTTGTTACATTTTGTGGTACGAGCAGTTTACCTTTTGTTGATATTTGAAATAAAATAGTAATTACAATAAGTGCAATTAGCATAGAATTTTTTTTAAGAATTTCTATACCACTTGTCATTAATGAGTTTTTTTCAAGCGAATTTTTCGTATTTAACATATTTACACCCCTTTTGATGAACTTGATTGTATTATTTTAGCCATTATAGTCTCTTGACTTGCTTCAGATTTGCTTAATTCCCCTACAATACGACCTTCATTCATGATATAAATTCTATCACACATACCTAAAATTTCTGGAAGCTCTGATGAAATCATGATAACACTTTTACCTTCTTTTACAAGTTCATTTATAATGCAATATATTTCATATTTTGCCCCAACATCTATACCTCTAGTTGGCTCATCTAAAATCATGATTTCAGGCTCTGTAAACATCCACTTTCCTAATAATACCTTTTGCTGGTTTCCACCTGATAAATTTCCAATATTTTGTTCAACAGATGAGCATTTTGTTTTAAGCCTTTCAACATATTCATTTGCTATTTTAACTTCTAAATCTTTATCTATAATTCCATGGTTACTTGTTTTATCCATTGCTGCAAGGGTTGTATTTGTTTTAATTGGATTTGAAAGAATAAGTCCATTCCCTTTTCTATCCTCAGTTATATATGCAATTTTATTTTTTATAGCATCTTGAACAGTATTTAAAGCTGCTTCCTTTCCATTAATTTTTAAATTTCCACTAATGCTTGTTCCATAGCTCTTCCCAAAAATGCTCATGGCAAGTTCAGTTCTACCTGCTCCTATAAGGCCAGAAATGCCAACGACCTCACCCTTTTTTACATTTATAGAAACATTATCTACTACCTTTCTTTCAGCAAAAATAGGATGATATACATTCCAATTAGAAACTTCCATGCTTACATCACCAATTTTAACATTTTCACGTTTTGGAAATCTATTCTTAAGTTCACGCCCTACCATTCCTTTAATGATTCGCTCTTCTGATATTTTATCAACATTTTTATCAAGCGTTTCAATAGTTGCTCCATCTCGCAATATTGTTATTTTATCAGCAACATAAGAAATTTCATTTAATTTGTGAGATATAAGTATTGAAGTTAAACCATTTTTCTTAAACTGTAGAAGAAGATCTAAAAGTTTTTTAGAATCAGTTTCATTTAAAGAAGCTGTAGGCTCATCTAAAATTAAAAGCTTTACATTTTTAGCAAGCGCTTTTGCAATTTCAACTAATTGCTGTTTTCCAACTCCTATATCTTTAATAAGAGTACGAGATGATTCATAAAGTCCAACAGTATTTAAAAGTTCATCTGCTTTAGCATAAGTTTCATCCCAATCAATGGATAATTTACTGCCTCTCTCATTTCCCATGAACATGTTTTCACCAATTGTTAAATAAGGTACAAGAGCAAGCTCCTGATGGATAATAACTATTCCTTTTTTTTCACTATCTTTAATTACTTTAAATATACATTCTGACCCTTCATAAATAATATTTCCAGAATAAGTTCCATAAGGATAAATTCCGCTTAAAATGTTCATAAGGGTAGACTTTCCTGCACCATTTTCTCCAACAATTGCATGTATTTCACCTTTTTCAACCTTTAAATTTACATTATCTAAAGCTTTAACACCTGGAAATACTTTGGTTATATTTTGCATTTCTAAAATAATTTCACTCAAATTAGTACCCCCTTTCTTTATAATAAAAGGCGGGCAAAAAGTCCGCCTTATGGTCAAATTATTCTAAATTATTTTAATTGGTCTTCAGTATAATATCCAGAATCAACTAATAATTCTTTATAATTGTCAATTGTTGCAAAAACAGGATCGCATAAGAATGATTTTATAATTCCTGTTCCATTATCATAAGTCTTTGTATCATTTACATCAACTGCAGTTCCTTTTAAAATAGAATTAACCATTTCTACAACTTTTGCAGCAAGAGTTCTCGTATCTTTAAATATTGACATTGATTGAGTTCCTGCTATCATATTTTTAACTGAAGTTATATCACAATCTTGTCCTGTAAGAATTGGGAAGTTGTCCTTTGTATATCCTGCTCCAACTAAACCATTTGTAATTCCATTTGCAACTGAGTCATTTGAAGAAAGAACTGCATCTAATTTTGTTCCTTGAGTATAGTAAGCTGTTATTAAGTTTTCCATACGAGCTTGAGCAGTTTCTGTGGACCAGTTAGGAGTTGCAACTTCTTCAAATTTTGTTTGACCTGAAGGAACTACTAATTTACCGCTATCTATATATGGCTGAAGTACATCCATAGCACCGCCAAAGAAGAATCTAGCATTATTGTCATCTGCAGAGCCTGTGAATAATTCTATGTTAAATGGGCCTGCTTCAGAGTCTAATTTAAGCTTGTCTCTTATAAATTGTCCTTGAATTGTTCCAACTTTATAGTTATCAAATGTAGCATAATATGAAACTGCATCTGAATTCATTATTAATCTATCATAAGCTATTACTGGAATATTTTGAGCTTTTGCTTGATCTAAAACAGTTCCAAGTGAATTACCATCAATTGATGCTATTACTAGTACTTTACAGCCACCTGTTATCATATTTTCAATTTGTGAAACTTGAGTTGCTACTTCATTGTTTGCATACTGAAGATCTACTTCATATCCAGCTTTCTCAAGCTGTTCTTTCATGTTAGCTCCATCTTGATTCCATCTTTGTAAATCCTTTGTTGGCATTGCAACTCCAACTTTAACATCTGAAGCTGCTGCTGTTGTATCTGGTGCCGCTGTGGTATTTGCTGCTGTGGTATCTGGTGCCGCTGTAGTATTTGCTGCTGCTGTGGTATCTGGTGCCGCTGTAGTATTTTCAGTACCTGAGCCACTTGGTGAACAAGCGCCAAATGAGAAAGCCATAATAAAAAACAGCATTAGTGGTAATAGTTTTTTCATTAATTTCACTCCTACTTTAATATAATATTATGTACTGCCTGACGTTTACATCAAACAGCAAAAGCATAAATAAATGGTTAATTGCACAAGGTAAGGTAAAATATAAAAATTATTAATATTTAAAAATAGAGACATCATTAACTCATAGATTTAACAAAATTAAAATGAGCAATAGCCTCCATATTTTAAAAATCACATAATTTTTACAAAAAAACTCATTTAACCTTGTATTTTTTTGTATAAAAAAATATATGTATTATTTCCGTGACAAAGCACGATGTAATTTTAGATTAATACTTTGAACATAAATTGTCAAGCATTTTATTGGACATATTTTTATTACTTAATGCAACTATTATTTTAATAAATAAATATAAATATACAATAAAAAGGTAAAAATATATAATTTATCATCAAAAAAATACTTTTTTTGTTTTGTTATAACGATAAAGATAAATTTAATTTTTTATGTTAATATAAAATTAACCTATTTCTTGTATTTTAACTTATTATCACACATACCTTACTTAGGTATAATATTATAATATACCACTTTAAAAATATTTTGAAAATGAGGTTATAATGTGTCAATAGATTATATTAGTTATTTAGAAATTGCACTTAAAATATTTCTTTCAGTTTTATTTGGAGCCATTATTGGACATGACCGTGAGACTAAAAATAGACCTGCAGGCTTTAGAACATATACTTTAGTATGTGTTAGTTCTGCTGCTATTATGATACTTTCAGAATTAATATTTAAAAGATATAATATTTCAAATGACCCTACAAGGCTCGGGGCTCAAGTCATAAGTGGGATTAGTTTTTTAGGAGCTGGAACTATAATTCATCATGGCGATTCAGTTCAAGGGCTTACAACTGCTGCAGGGCTTTGGGCTGTTATGACTATTGGCCTTATCATAGGCTCTGGATTTTATTTTCTTGGTGCATTAATGTTTATTGCTGTGTATGTTGTGCTCGTTTTTTTTGCAAAACTTCCAACGAGAATAAGTGGTGAATCAAATCCTATATTAGAACTTGAAATTAAAATATTAAACAACCCTAAGGCCATAGGAGATATAAGCCTTTGTATAAATAAAAATTACGGTAAAATATTGGATATAAACTTTGTGGATTATGAAGAAAAGGATCTAGAAAATGTTGATGAAATAATTAAAGTTAAAATAATGATAAAGATAACTACTAACATATATACTAATAAAATCATAGATGAAATAAAATCCATTGAAGGTGTGATAAATGTAGAAAAAATATAAAAAGAGCTATAAATTCAAGCTTCTAAACTTAAAAATCTAAAGTTTAGGAATTGATTTTAACAGCTCTTCTTCTTTCTACAAACGCAATCTATCTTTGCTCAAGGGCAAGTTTATTTTGAAGTCTTCTTTGAAATTGATCTATAATAACAGCTACTACTATTACTACTCCTTTAATAACCATTTGCCAAAATTCTGAAACGCCGCACATAACCATTCCATCATTTAAAACTCCTATTACAAAAGCTCCAATTATAGTTCCCCCAACTGTACCAATTCCTCCAGACATACTTGTCCCACCTAAAACTGCTGCAGCAATAGCATTCATCTCCCAAGATTCTCCTGATGCTGGATGGGATGCCATAAGCTGAGATGCAGTAATTAATCCAACAACTGCTGCACAAAATCCTGAAAACATGTATACAAATATTTTCACTCTGTCAACTCTAACCCCAGATAATTTAGCTGCTTTTTCATTTCCACCAACTGAAAAAATATGCCATCCTAAAGGAGTTTGCTTTAATAAAAATGCTGCTACAAAGCTAATGAATATAAATATGTATAAAGATACTGGAATTCCTAAAAAAATCCCGCTTCCTAAAATGCTAAATCCAGTATTGCCAAGTTCTGCGCTTCCTGATAAATTTGGAAATGTAGCTCCACCAGATCTAAGCATAGCAAATCCTCTGCAAACATACATAGCACCTAAAGTTGCAATAAAAGGAGCAACATTAAATTTTGTAATAATAAGCCCATTTATACCTCCTATTATTATACCAATAATTAGAGCTATAACTATGATTACTGGAATGCTAAAAAATACTTTTACCCCAAAGACCTTTAAAACAAGCCCTTCTTTTATTAACCCACCAGCTATCATGCATATAAGCCCAACTATTGAACCAACAGAAAGATCTATTCCGCTTGTTATAATTACAAATGTCATACCAATAGCTAAAAGCCCATATAAAACAACATGTTTTGCAATTAAGATTAAACTTTGAGAATTTAAGAAATTAGGTGCAGTAAAGCTAAAAAATATAAATAATAAAATAAGTGCTATAAACGTTCTAAACTTCAAAAAAAGCATTAAATTGTTTGAAGACTTTTTTTGTTTTTCCATGTGAAAACCTCCCATTTTACTTAACTTAAGCTTTAGCAACAACTGAAGATAAAGCCACTAAATTTTGTTCATTTATTTCTTCTCCTGTAACATTTCCCTTTAAAACTCCATTTGATAAAACCAATATTCTATTTGCAATAGCAATAATTTCTTTTAATTCTGAAGATATAACAATTACAGATATGCCTGATTTTGCAAGTTTTCTTATAATATTATACACTTCATATTTTGCTCCAATATCTATTCCTCTAGATGGCTCATCCAATAAATAAATCTTTGGAGATGTAAGCATACCTTTGCCAATAACAACTTTTTGCTGATTTCCACCACTTAAGGATAAAATAGGAAGTTCTTTATTTGAAACTTTGATATCCAGTTGTTTAATCATACTGTCTGCAGAATTATTTTCTAATGATTTATTTATTGCAATATGCTTCACATATTTTAAAAGGCTTGATAATGTGAGATTCTTTTTTATATTTAAAGTTTGAATAAGCCCTTCTCGCTGCCTATCTTCAGGTACATATGCAAATCCATTTTTAATTTGAGTAGCTACATCTTTTATAGACATATTTTTTCCATTTAGCCATGTAGTTCCCGAATCAGCTAAATTTACTCCCATTAAAGCTTCAAATACTTCAGTTCTCCCTGCTCCTAAAAGCCCGTATATACCTAAAATTTCACCTTTTTTAAGTGAGAAGCTAATATCCTTAAAAATATATCTACCATTCCTATATAAGCTTAAATTTTCCACCTTTAACACTTCTTCTTTACTTGAAAAGTCATGCGGTTTTTTTTGATTCGATGCTTCAAGGCCAGTCATTTTTTCAACTATCCAGTCTAAAGTTATATCTTTAATCTTACTATTTGCAACAATATTCCCATCTCTTAAAACAGTAATATTGTCCCCTATTTGCATAAGCTCTTCAAGCCTATGAGAAATATATACAATTCCTATGCCTTTTGCTTTTAAATCCTCTATAACAGAAAACAATATTTTAACCTCTGCTACACTTAATGAAGATGTAGGCTCATCCATTATTAATATTTCAAGCCCTTCTTTTGCAACATTTCTTGCAATCTCAACTATTTGCTGCTTTCCAACCCTTAAATTTGCAATCATCTCATTTGGATTTATAGATTGATTCAATTGCTTAAGCACCTTTTTTGTTTTTTCAATTTGGGATTTCTTATTTACAGTAAATAAATTGCTTTTTTCTTCCCTTCCAATAAATAAATTCTGCATAACAGTCATATTAGGAAAAAGGCTCAATTCTTGATGTATTATGCCAATTCCTAAATTTGCAGCTTCTGTAGAATTTTTAAAGGAAACTTTATTTTTTTTAAAAATAATTTCTCCACTAGTTGGTTGCTCAATTCCAGCTATAATTTTCATAAGCGTAGATTTACCTGCTCCATTTTCTCCTACAAGTACATTTACCTTTCCTTTTTCCACAGAAAAATCAACGCCTTTTAAAGCCATAGTGCCAGGATAAATTTTAGTAATATCTTTAACCTCAAGGCAAATATCTCTATTATCCATTACTTAACCTCCATGAAAATAGGCATAATAATGATTTCCTTTGCACCTTCTGGATCTGTAAAGCTGCCTGTAAACGTAATAGTTTTTCCATTTAATGTGTTTACATCAATATTTCCAACAGAATTTTCATTTCCTTTTTTATTTAATTCATTTGCTAAATTAGCATAATCCATTTGATTTACAAAATCATTAAAATTAATTCCCTTTAGTGAATCTCTAATGGCTGTACCCTTAAGCACAGGTCCAATAGCTATCTTTAATGTATAATCTGTATTTACTCCATTTAATGAAATAACAATAAACCCAGCTTTGCTTTCAGTGTTAACTTCCTTAACTTGAGCTGTGTCTGTAACAATAAAATTATATTTTGAACCAATATCACCTTTTTTAATTCCATATTTGCTACAAACCTCATCCCACCCACCAGAGGCTTCACTTAGAATTTTTGTTAAACTTTGCTTTCTTTCATTTATCTCTTTAACAATTACAGAATCCCATTTATCTTCTATATATTTATTAACATCTACAGCCTTTTCACCAGATGAAATCTTGCTTCCTTTCTGGCTATCATTTTCCTCTATAGGAACAATAGTAAACAATCTACAGGACGTGAGCATAAGGCTAAAAAGTAAAATTCCAATAATATATTTTAATTTAAATTTGATAGCCATTTTTATTCCCCTCATTTCATTTATCAAAATATTTTTAAAAATATACCATGCTTTTTAATAAAAGCATGGTTTTTTAAATTTATTTAAGAGTGAAGTTGTCCAATTGTGATGCATTATCTTTATTGATTAATACACAATCAACGAGCTGCTTTTCATCTACACCAGTTGATCCTGTTTTAATGTATTTATCAGCTTGCTCAACAGCCATTTTAGTAATCTGCGCAATTGGTTGAAGCCCTGTAGCTTTTGCATCACCATCGCTACCTGCAATTATTGAATCCCTTACATCATTGCTTCCATCAAACCCTACTATTATAACATTTTTAAGATTAGCTGCTTTAACTGCTGCAACTGCTCCCATGCACATAGTATCATTTCCACATATAATTCCGTTGATGTCTGGATTTGATTGAATTATTGTTTGAACTTTTGTAAATGCTTCATTTTGATCCCAATTTGCTGTTTGCTGAGCTACCATTTTCATATCTGTATATTGATCTATAATGTCATGGAATCCACTTGAACGAACCCCTGCATTTGTATCTGATTCTTTGCCTAAAAGTTCAACATAGTTTCCTTTTTCACCCATTAATTTGACAAATTCGTCAGCTACAGTTTGGGCACCTTGGAAATTGTTTGATACTATTTGTGAAATAGCAACTCCTTGTTCATTTATTTCTCTATCTACAAGGAATGTAGGTATTCCAGCTTCTTTTGCTTTTTTAACTGGTTCAATTGTAGCATCCGCTCCTGCATTGTCACAAATAATAGCTGATGCCTTTCTTGAAATAGCTGTGTCAAATAATTCATTTTGTTTTGTAGGGTCATCATTATGTACTAAAATTAAAGTTTCATATCCTAATGATTTTGCAGTTTCATCTGCAACATCTGCAACTGTTTTGAAAAATGGGTTATCATGAGATGGTGTTATTATTGCAATGAGTTTTCCACTTGATGTTGTACTCGCTGTTGTATTTGCTTCTGTTGTGTTTTCAGCAGTCGTGTTTTGAGCGGTAGTATTTTCAGCAGTTGTGTTTTCAGCCACAGTTGTATTCGTTTTCTCTGCTTCTGTTGTATTAGACCCACCAGATGTTCCAGTGCAAGATGTGAAAACCATGGTAGCCATAAGTACCATTGACAAAAATGATTTTTTCATAAAAAAACCCCCAAATGATAAATACAAAATATTAATTTTTAATACTATTATATACTGTTTTTAAAATTTTTCAATATATTTATTTAAAAAATTTAAATAAAAAATTATTTAAATATCTCATATTTTTTTTAAATAAAAATATTTTTTTATATATTCACAATTTTTTGCCGATATTAATGTAAATATTAATAAAAATCTAATTATTAATTAAAATATTTTAATTAATAATTGAAAAATTTTAATTATTATATTGATAAAAATCTGTAAAATGGTATACTAATTTTAATAAAAATTATTTGAGATTTTACATTTAATGAGGTGTTCCATGACAATTAAGATTAAAGAAATAGCAAAAAAAGCAAATGTATCTATTGCGACAGTTTCTATGGCTTTAAATAATAAAGAAGGAATAAGCAAAAAAACTAAAGATAAAATAATGAAAATTGTAAATGAATCAGGTTATTCTGCTACTTTAATAAAAAATAGTGACTTAAAAAATAAGGGTAACATTCAACTTACGATATATAAAAAGCATTCAAAGGTATTAGCTGATACTCCTTTTTTTCAAGCGCTTATAGAAGGTATAGAATCAAAATCAAGGCATAACGGTTATAACTTAATAATTAATTATATATCTAGTAATTCGCTAAACATTGAAGATGTGAAAGCTTCTCTAAAAGAAAATGAAATTTCAGGAATGCTCATACTTGCAACTGAAATGGAGGAAAAAGATTTACTATATTTTTCAAATTTAGACATACCAATTATGGTTTTAGACGCATACTTTTTAGGAATACCTGCAGATTATGTGGTTATAAATAATGTTTCTGGAGGATATCTTGGAACACACTATTTAATGGATTGTGGTCATACACAAATTGGATATCTTAAAAGCTCATATCCAATTAAGAATTTTAATGAAAGATATGAAGGATATTTAAAGGCACTTAATGAGAAAAAATTAAATGTTAATCCTGACTTTGTTGTAGAGCTTAGCCCCAGCATGGAAGGTGCTTATGAAGACATGATAAAGCATTTAAACATTTCACAAAAGCTCCCTACAGCTTTTTTTTCAGATAACGACCTTATAGCTTTTGGTGCTATGAAAGCATTTAAAGAAAAGGGCATAAATATACCAGAGGATATATCCATAGTTGGATTTGATGATATGCCATTTTGTACCATGATAGATCCACCTTTAACAACTATAAGTGTAAATAAAAAGACCTTTGGTAAACTTGCTGTTGAAAAATTATTATTATCTATTAAAAATAAATTAGATTATACCAGTAAAACAACACTTGATGTGACGCTTATAAAAAGAAATAGCGTTAAAAATTTAAAGGAGGGGTAAAATTTGTATATTCTTTCCATAGATCAAAGCACATCTGCCACTAAAGCGTTTATTTTTGATGAGTTTGCTAAAATAATATGCAAATATACCATATCACATGAGCAATTTTATCCAAAAGAAGGATATGTTGAACATGATGCTGAGGAAATATATTTAAACACCATAAAGGCAATAAATAATGTATTAAAAGAATCAAAAATTCACCCATCTAATATTAAAGCAATTTCCATAACAAATCAAAGAGAAACTGTAGTTTTATGGGATAAAGAGACTAAAAAACCAATATACAATGCTATTGTATGGCAAGATAACAGAGGAAAAAAAATATGTGAAAATTTAGAAAATTCTCACCTTTCATCTATTATAAAGGAAAAAACAGGCCTTATGCTTTCTCCATTTTTTTCAGCGAGCAAAATAAGTTGGATTATAAAAAATATTCCACTGGCAAAAGATCTTATTTTTAAAAATCAACTTTTATGTGGCACAATGGATTCATTTTTAATATACAAACTCACAAATGGCAATTGTCATTTTACTGATTTTTCAAACGCTTCAAGAACTGAACTCTTTAACATAAACACATTAGAGTGGGATAAGGAAATCTTAGATCTGTTTGAAATACCTATTGAAATTCTCCCCAAAGTTAAATATTCTGATGAAATATTTGGTGAATTTGAAATAGATGGAATTAAAATACCTATTACTGGAGTACTTGGCGATTCTCATGCTGCGCTGTTTGGACAAAATTGTTTTAATAAAGGAGATATTAAAGCAACTTATGGTACAGGCTCCTCTATAATGTTAAATATTGGCGAGAAGCCTATTATAAATGATAATGGCATAGTTACAAGCATTGGATTTGGTTTTAGAAATAAAATTTATTATTGTTTTGAAGGCAACATAAACTCTACAGGAGCTACAATTAAATGGCTTTCTGAAAATTTAGAAATTATGAAAATAGAAGAATGTGAAGACTTAGCAACTTCTGTAGATTCATCATTAGGCGTATATTTTGTTCCATCCTTTTCAGGACTTGGTGCTCCCCATTGGGATAATGAAGCAAAAGGTATAATTACTGGTTTAACCTTTGGCACAAATAAAAAGCATATAGTAAGAGCAGGTCTTGAAAGCATTGCTTACCAAATAAAAGATGTTATAAATGCCATGGCTTATTCCTATAAAAATAAAATAAAAGAAATCTGCGTAGATGGTGGCCCTTGCCATAATAATTTTCTCATGCAATTTCAATCAGATATCTTAAATTCTGTGGTTGTTGTAAATTCTATATCTGAACTGTCAGCTTTAGGCAGCGCATATATTGCTGGTCTTTCTGTAGGTCTTTGGAACGATTTAGAAGATATATTAAATTTAACTAAAGTTAAAACTAAATTTCTTCCTTCTATGGATGAGGAAAACATAAACAAGCTTTATGAAGGTTGGAAGAAAGCCATATCAAAAGCATGTTTAAAGTAAAGGAGGTATTGTTTTGGAAATTTTTGAATTAAAGAAAAAAGCAAATGAAAGAAGAATAGATATAATCAATATGGTGCATAAATCTCAATCTGGGCATATCGGCGGAGACCTTTCCTCTATAGATGTTCTATGCGCATTATATTATGAAATATTAAACATTGATCCTAAAGTATCTTTTAAAGATCAGCCAAATAGGGACAGGTTTATTATGAGCAAAGGTCATTGCGTCGAAAGCCTTTATGCTGTTTTAGCAGATGTAGGCTTCTTTCCTAAGGAAGATTTAAATTCATTTCAGGAGTTTGGTTCAAAATATATTGGCCACCCAAATAAAAAAATACCTGGCATTGAATTTTGTACAGGTGCTTTAGGGCATGGGCTTTCTCTTGGTGTAGGTGCTGCACTTTCAGGAAAAATTTATAATGAAAATTATATGGTTTATGTTTTAATGGGAGATGGAGAATTAGATGAGGGTTCAAACTATGAAGCTGCAATGGCTGCATCTTTCTATAATTTAGATAATTTAATTGCAATAATAGATAGAAATCACCTTCAAATATCAGGAAATACAGAGGATGTAATGAGCCTTGAGCCCTTATCAAAAAAATGGGAATCATTTGGATTTAATGTTACAAAAATGAATGGAAACAATATGGAAGAGATACTTTATACCTTTAAAAACATAAAAAAAGATACCAAAAAGCCAACAGTTATTATTTCAAATACAATAAAAGGAAAAGGCGTTTCATTTATTGAAAATAGAAAAGAATGGCACCATGGCACCTTAAATGAAAAGCAATATGAAATAGCGCTGCAAGAATTAAGAGGTGAATTTTAATGGAGAAAATGGCTCTTAGAGCGAGTTTTGTTTCAAAACTCTGTGAAATTTGTGAAAACAATAAAGATGTGCTAGCTATTGCAAGCGATTCAAGAGGATCTGTGGGGCTCTCAAATTTTTTTGAAAAATTCCCAGATAGAGCTATTGAAGTTGGAATTGCTGAGCAAAATTTAATTGGAATTGCAGCAGGTATTTCCTCTAATAAAAAGAGAGTGTTTGCCTGTGGCCCTGCATCATTTCTTTCTGCAAGAAGCCTTGAGCAAATAAAAATGGACATAGCTTATAATGAATCAAGCGTGGTAATAGTTGGGGTTAGCGGTGGAATAAGCTATGGAGCGCTTGGATTATCTCACTATTCTTTGCATGATATTGCAGTTATGAGATCATTTCCTAAACTTGATGTTATAATACCAAGCGATGGGGTTCAAATGGCATATTTAACAGAAAGCTTATGCAATTCAACTAGACCTACGTTTGTGAGAATTGGAAGAAATCCAGTGCCAATAATTTATGATAAAAATAGAGTTTTTGAAATTGGAAAAGCAACTGTTTTAAAAGAAGGTAAAGATGTTTTATTAATATCATGTGGTGAAATGACTTGTGAGGCTTTATCTGCTGCTAATATGCTCTCTTTAGAGGGAATAAATATTACACTGCTTGATATGCACACAATTAAACCTTTAGATACATATTCCATTTTAAAATATGCAAAATGCTCAAAAATTTGCATAACTGTAGAAGAGCATAGCATATATGGAGGCCTTGGCGGGGCTGTAAGTGAGTTTTTATCTCAAAATTATCCTATTAAAATGAAAATATTAGGATTACCTGATGAAGACTTTATGACTGGAAAATCTCAAGATGTTTTTAAATATTATGGTTTAAATAGTGATGGAATTTATAATACTATAAAAAGTTTTATTTAGCTTTAGGGGGATAAGATATGAAAAATGTGAATTTTGGAGTTATAGTTACAACTAGAAGCTTTTTTTCAAGCGAGCTTGCAAAAATTGAAAGAGAAAATATTTTAAATAAGCTAAAGTCTGAAGGTTATGGCGCAGTAATACCTGATTATGATGCTACATTTGCAGGGTCAGTAAGCTCTTATGAGGATTGTAAAATATATTCTGAGTATTTTAAAAAACATGCTAATGAAATAGATGGAATAATTGTAGTTTTAGCTAACTTTGGAGACGAGACTTCTGTTTCTGAAACAATACAAAGATCAAATTTAAATGTACCAGTTTTAATCGTAGCTTGCGATGATGAAACAGATAAAATGGATTTATCAAGGAGAAGAGATGCATTTTGTGGCAAAATTTCTGTTTGCAATAATCTTTATCAAAGAAATATAAAATATACAACAACAAAAATTCATACTTGCAAAATTAACAGCCATGTGATGACTGAGGAATTAATTAGATTTTCTGGAATTTGCAGAGTTGTAAATGGAATGAAAAATTTAAGAATAGCTGCTATTGGCGCAAGACCAGATGCATTTCATACTGTTAGATTTTCAGAAAAATTGCTTCAAGCTTATGGAATAACTACAGTGGCAGTGGATTTGTCAGAAATAATCGCTAAAGCTAATTCTTTAAATGATGAAGATATTATAAAAAATAAAATAGAGGAAATTAAAAATTATGGCAAAGTGTCTTTAAATATTTCCCCTAAAAAGCTTGAAAAACAAGCAAAATTATGCGCAGCACTTGAAAACTTTGTACTAGAAAATGACTGCAAGGCTAGTGCTATTCAATGTTGGAATTCAATTCAATATAATTATGGCTGTGCAACTTGTGCTTCCATGAGCATGATGGGTGAAAAAGGAATGCCTAGCGCTTGTGAAATGGATATTACAGGTGCTCTTACAATGTATTCTTTATATATGGCATCAAAAATACCTGCTGGCTATTTGGATTGGAATAATAATTTTGATGAAGATAGAAATATGTGCATAAACTTACACTGTTCAAACTTTCCAAAGAGCTTCTTTGGAAATGATAATATTGAAATAGAAAACTTAGATGTGCTTTCAACAACTATAGATGTAGAAAAATGCTTTGGAGCTTGTAAAGGAATAGTTTCTCCTGGTGAAATGACATTTGCAAAGATTACTACTGACGATAAAAATGGTAAAATTAAAGCTTACATTGGAGAAGGAGAATTTGCTTTGCACAATATTAATACTAAAGGTGGAGTTGCCCTTTGCAGAATAAAAAATCTGCAAGAATTGATGACTTATATATGCAATAATGGGTTTGAACATCACGTTTCTATGGCTAGAGGTCATGTTGCAGATATTTTAGAAGAGGCTTTCTCAAATTATATGGGCTTTGAAGTTTATAGACATAAGTAAACTAAATAGGTTCTTACTTATATTAGGTAAGAATCTTTTTTTATTTTAGTTTTAAAAAAATCACAAAGCCTCATTAAAAAATGGAGACCTCGTGATAGATATATTGATGTATTATTCAATAAGCATAGCAAGTTTTTCACCAATATCAACTAAATCAATACCTTTTGTAAAGTGTAAACAAGTTCCTGTTGGAAATCTTGTTTTTTTAACCCAAGACTCTGGAATTTGTGAAACAGCATATTTAGCTCCTAAAATAGAGCCTACAATTGCCCCAATAGTATCAGCATCACGACTAAAATTTCCAGCAGAAATAACTCCTTTTTTAAATTCACTGCCACAAAGCTTTAATACTCCAAATGCAGAAGCAACAGCTTCTGGTACACTAGCTTTATAAGTTGATTGAAGCTCGTCATGAAGTACCATCCAAGAATTAAAAAAATCATAATTTGCTTTTTCAACAATATCAAAAGCTTTATTCATATTATAGTAAAGCCAAGAATTATTTGGAATAACTGAAAGTGCAGCTTTTAAAATATCATCAATACTTCCATCAATCATAGCAACAGATACCGCTGCTGCAACAGCTTGAGCTCCCCATATTCCATCATTATAGTGGCTAATCGAAGCATCAATTTCAGCCATATATGCTGCCTTTTCTATATCTCCTGCACAGATAATACCAATAGGTGCAATTCTCATGGCAGCTCCATCACTTATATGATAAGAATTATATTTTCCTGATTCTGGTGGTCTTAGCCCTTTTCTTAAATTATTTGCAGCTTCAATTTCACTATTGCCTCCTCTATGAAATTCATCTTGAGTCGCTACATTTTCAAGCCATCCTTTTACAACATCATCTCTGGAAAGTTTTCCACTACACTCTATAAGTATTTTTGCTGTTAAAAGAGCAAATTCTGTATCATCTGTGCTCCAAGAAGCACCTTTATTAAAATCAGTAGTAATGCCATAATTCATTTGATTCTCAGGCTTTCTTGAAGCATCACCAAAAGAATCTCCAATTGCAAGTCCACATATAGATCCAATAGCTTTACTTTTTGCAAGACCTCTATTTTTTATTAATTCAATTCTGTCCATTTTACTCTGCTACTTAAAATATGAACAAATATATTCATATCAAGAAAATTCCTTCTTCAACGTATCTGTTATGGAATTAATATCCTAAGATATTTTTTCAAATAACATTTGATATGATACTCTAAAGGCGTAAATTCCCCTAAAGCCTAGGGTACATGTATACAATAGCTTTATTTTGCTATTTTGTATACTTTTGCATTTGCAAGATTTATACTGGCATTTAAATCTCTATCTATTTCATAGGAGCATTCAGGACATTTATATATCCTATCTTTTAGTTTGAGATTTTTATTTAAGCATCCGCATTTTGAGCATAATTTAGATGATGGATAAAACCTATCTACTATTCTAAGCTCTATTTTATGAATTTTGCATTTATATGTTAATTTATTTCTAAATTCATAAAACTTC
>JAVBPD010000013.1:0-11397 GCA_031549885.1 Clostridiaceae bacterium | reverse complement strand
CTACCACTGAACTACTCCCGCATCAATAATGTATTTATAATTATTCAATTTATAATTTTAATACTTGACGACATATTTGTCAACCAAATTATAAATTATCCAGGCATTTTTCTAATTTTCTTTTAACCCTTTGAAGAGCATTATCAATAGATTTTGCCTGTCTTTGTAACTTTATGGCTATTTCGTGATAACTTTTACCAGATAAATAGTATGTTAATACCTCAAGTTCTAAACTTGATAAAGATTCATTCATTTCATCTTGAAGCGTTTTTAACTTTTCTTTACTAACTACAATTTCCTCAGGGTCATAAGTTTTATTAAGTATTAGTGTATCTTCTAATGTTTTTTCTGACTCCTCATCATATAAAGGTTTATTTATGGAAATATAAGTATTTAAAGGTTTATGCTTTTGTCTAGATGCAGTCTTTATAGCTGTTATTATTTGCCTTGTTATACATAATTCTGCAAATGCTTTAAAAGAAGAAAGTTTATCGGCTTTGAAATCCCTCATTGCTTTAAATAAACCTATCATGCCTTCTTGATATATGTCCTCTTTATCTGCACCAATAAGAAAATAACTTTTTGCTTTTGATTTCACAAAATTCTCATATTTATTAATTATGTATTCCTGAACTTCATAATTTCCTTCTTTTGCAATTAAAACAAGTTCTTCATCAAGATAATCATTATATTTTTTTTTAAGCTCAGCACTTCTTTTATCACTCATATTTACTCCTTCCTGTAAAATTTTCCAGTGGTAAAAATTTTATTCGTCCCTTATTTTTTTTAATTTTTTTATGATATCTACACTTATTAAATCCTCAACTGCGATTTTATTATCTGAATAATTTTTATTAATTTTTTTTCTAATCTTAATTTTATTAAATTCTACCTCGTGATAAAATTCTTCAGAAGTCATGGTAGAAGCTCCATTTTTAAAAACTACTTGTTTTTCAATGTTATCAGAAGTCACAACACATGTATTATATTTACTACCAATTTTATTTATCATCTTTTCAATATAAGTGTCTGCTGTTTCACCTTCTTTTGTAAATATGACAATTAAATTCTTATTTATTTGCTCTTTTGAATTAACTTTATTATGGCTTAAATATGCATCAAATACAATTTGAATTTTGCATTCTTTAAAAGAAGAATAATTCTCTAGTATTTCTATTAATTTTGTTCTAGCAAGTCCATAATTTATTTTCTTTAGCTCTTTTAATTCTTTCCAAGAATTAATGACATTATATCCATCTACAAAAATATATCTCATAATAAAACTTAATTATTTCTTTTTTTAATTACGTCATACATCAGTATTCCTGCAGCAACAGATGCATTTAAAGATTCAGTTTTTCCATATATTGGTATTTTTATAAGTATATCACATTTTTCTTTAGTTAGTCTACTTATTCCTTTTCCTTCATTTCCAATTATTAGTGCTATAGCTCCCTTATAGTCATAACTTGAACTAAAATCTGATGCACCTGCATCGCTTCCATAAATCCAAAAATTATTTTTTTTAAGAAAATCAATTGTATTATTTAAATTATTTTCAATACATATTTTAATATGAGAAACGGCTCCTGCAGATGATTTATATACTGAAGCATTTATATGGGCACAACGCCTTTCAGGTAAAACTATACCATGAACTCCAAATGCTTCAGCAGATCTTACTATTGCTCCAAGATTATGAGGATCCTCTATTTTATCCAAAATGAGTAAAAAAGGATCCTCCTTTTTTTCTTTTGCAAAGTTTATTATCTCGTCTAACGAACTATATTTATAAGATGCTACTTTTGCCAATATTCCTTGAGTTTTTTGCTCAGAACTTATTAGTTGAAACTTTTGTTTATCTAATTGGGTTATTTTTATATTTTTATTTTTTGCCTTTTTTATTATTTCATCTAAAAAATTTTTCTCGATTCCTATTTGAATAAAAATTTCTTCAATATTGCATTCTTCTAATTGCAAAAGTTCAAGTATTACATTTCTTCCATATATGGTGTTTTTATTTTCATTTTCATTGTTTTTCATCTTTTTTATCCTCATTTAATAAAAAATCTATAACCATTTTCATAATTTCATTTATTCTTTCTATATTGCCATTAAAATATAAATATCCTAAAAGACACTCAAGGCCAGTTGACATTCTATAATTTACTATTGAAGTGCTTTTGGCTGTTGATTTAGATTTTGAATTCCTACCCCATTTATAAATATTCAATTCTTTATCGGATATTTTGTTTGCAATGTATTTAAAAGCCATACTCTGACATTTGGCGCTAACAAATTTTATTGCAGTTTCATGTATTTTATGTACATTTGAATTATAATTAGAGGTAATTAAGAATTCACGTACATACTTCTCATATATAACATCTCCCATATATGCAAATACTAATGGATTAATGTTTTGTATATTTTTTCCTATATTCATTTTTCATATCATTCCATATCTTAAAATAGTAATTAATAATTAGTGCAATATTATTTTTAAACATTATTCAAATTTCATACTTTCTAAAAAAACTTTTGCTAAATATAAATCATCTTTTGTTGTAATTTTAATATTTTCATAATTTCCTTGATAAATATATGCTTTTTTCCCGTATTGAGCCACAATAGATGTGTCATCTGTAAAATCCTCTAAGAATAACTTAAATTTTTCAAATGCCTCTTTTATTATCTCATATTTAAAACATTGAGGTGTTTGAATTGAAATCAATTCATCTCTATTTAGTGTATATTTTACAAAATTATTCTTATTTATTATTTTAATTGTATCTTTAACTTTTACACCACATGCTGATGCACCATATAGCCATGCATATTTTATACCATCGTCAATATTTATATCTTTTATAAATGGCCTAACACCATCATGTATAAGAACTATATCACAATTTAAGCCTTCTAATTCTAATAGGCCATTGTAAACAGATTGTTCTCTTGTTTTTCCACCTGCAATAATTTTTGAAACCTTTGTTAAATTATATAATTCAACTATTTCCTTTTTGCAGTATTCAATATCATCTTCTGGGCATACTAAAATAATCCCTTTTATATTTTTATTTATTTGAAATCTTTTTACTGAATAATATAAAACTGGCTTTTCATCTAGCAGTAAATATTGTTTTTTCACAGATGTGCCCATTCTTTTTCCACTGCCAGCGCATACAATAATTCCATAATTATTTTCAAGCATTAAATCACTCACCTAGTTAATTCTTCATTGATAATCTTGTTTTGCTTTCCCAAATATCATCCTGCCTGCAGAAGTTTGTAATACAGAAGTTACAATTACACTTATTGTATCTCCGATGTACTTTCTTCCTCCTTCAACTACTATCATTGTTCCATCATCTAGATAACCTATGCCTTGGTTAGCTTCTTTTCCATCTTTAATAACTTGCATTGTCATTTCTTCACCTGGAATTACAACAGGTTTTACAGCATTGGATAAATCATTTATATTTAAAACTTGAACTCCTTGAACTTCAGCAACTTTATTTAAATTGTAATCATTAGTAAGAACTTTAGCATTTAAAACTTGAGCTAATTTTAATATTTTTGCATCTACTTCATTTATATCGTTAAAGTCTTTATCCATAACTGTAACTTCTATCTTAAGTTCTTTTTGAATTTTATTTAATATATCAAGGCCTCTTCTTCCTCTGGTTCTCTTTAATGAATCTGATGAATCTGCGATATGCCTTAACTCCGTTAGCACAAAATTTGGTATAACTAAAATGCCTTCAATAAATCCAGTTTGGCATATGTCAAAGATTCTCCCGTCAATAATTACTGATGTATCTAATATTTTATGCTCTTGTTTAATTATTGTTTTTTTTTCTTTTGATGATGCTCCTTTTCTGATGTTTACAAATAAATTAATAAAATCATCTTTTTTCTTAATAGATATGTTTGCAAATGTAAGTGCAAGTATCACTGATACCATTGCAAGCACAACATTTAATACAATATTTTTATTCATAAACCATATTAAGAATAATAATGATAAAAGTAGACCTACTAATGCACCTGCAAGCCCAAACAAAATATCAGATGATGACATTTTTTGAATAGAATTCTCTGCATAATTTTTTACATTGACTATAAATTTACTAATCCACTTAGAAATAATGAATGATATAAGTCCAATTAGGATAACAATAATAACATAAAAACAAATTGTAGTTACTATATTTTTATTTATAAAATCTATAATTTTAAAGTTTAGGGATAAAAGGCTTTGTGCAACAAAGTATCCAGTAATTAAACCAGCAACCACAATAAATAATCTTACTATCTTGTCTATCATTTTTTCACCACCTTCGTTAATTTTATTTTTATAAATTAAAAAATAATTTTTATTAAATCGTAAATAAAACTTATTGGAATGATTTTTACACCATCCTTCACTTTTAACTTTTGCATATTTCTTTGAGGAATTATAAAATTTTCATATCCCATTTTTATTCCCTCGTTTATTATCTTTTCGCAATTTGATATGGGTCTTATTTCGCCAGTAAGTCCTATCTCTCCTATGGTAATTGTTTTATTGGGCTTAATGGGTGTATTTCTAAAACTTGATATAAGCGCTTGTGCAAGGCCTAAATCTGAATATGTGCCAAATACATTAAGTCCTCCAACTATATTAACATATATATCATAGTTATAAAATGGAATTTTGCATTTTTTTTCCAAAACTGCAATTATTAACTGTAATCTGGAAATATTTACTCCTATCGATGTTCTTTTAGGGAAAGCAAGTTTGCTTTCCCTAACTAAAGCCTGAAGTTCTGCTATAAATACTCTGCTTCCTTCAAATAACCCTACTGTAGAGGTACCTTCAACATTAACATCTAAATCTCCTGTAAATAATTTTGATGGATTAATGACTTCAATTAAGCCCTCCTCCCCCATCTCAAATATTCCAATTTCACTTGTGTTACCAAATCGGTTTTTAACTGTTCTTAAAACTCTTAATTGTTCAAACCTATCACCTTCAAAATTTAAAACAGTATCCACCATATGCTCAAGTGATTTTGGTCCAGCTAAGTCTCCTTGTTTAGTTATATGAGCAACAATAAAAAAAGAAATCTTCTTTTGTTTTGCTATTTTCATCAATATGTTAACACATTCTCTAATTTGTGAAAGACTACCAGGTGCCTGAGATAAGTTTTCATCATAAACTGTTTGAATAGAATCGATTATAGCAAATTTAGAATTAGTTTTATCCAAAATCTGTTCAATATCATTAATTTTTGTCTCAGATAATAAAAACAAGTTTGAAGATTTAACATTTAATCTTTCTGCCCTCATTTTTATTTGATTTTCAGACTCTTCTCCAGATATGTAAAGTACATTTGTATAATTATTAGCTATATTTACAGCAGTCTGCAGGAGTAATGTAGATTTTCCTATTCCTGGTTCCCCAGAAATTAAAACTAAAGAGCCTTCAACTAGTCCACCACCTAAAACCCTATTTAACTCAGTTATATTTGTGTCAATTCTTTTAAAATCAGATGACTCAAAATCATTTATACTTCTGGGAATTTTAGTGATTTGTGTAGATTGTTTATTTATATTAACTGAAACATCTTTCTTTTCTTCTACAAAGCTATTCCAAGATTCACATTCTGGGCATTTACCAAGCCACTTTAAAGTTTCAAATCCGCATTGTTGACATATATAAAATGTTTTTATTTTTGCCATTAATTAGTCCCCTTATAAATGTTATATTTATTTTTAAAAATATAGCAAGTTATCTTAGTATACATTTAAACTGTTTATAAGTAAATATATTTTACAAAAATTTTAGCTATAAAAATAAAAGAATATCATAAAAGTATTTAATTTACATTTTAATTATATTACACCAATTCCAAAACGTAAATTTTGTAATAAAATTATATTTTATTATAAATTTAGTTTGTAAAATTTTATAATTTTAAATATTAACAATTGGGTGTTAACTATATAGTCAACACCCAGTAGCTTTTCTAAATATTATTTTTCCACAAAGATCAATTGTTTATTTTTAACATTTGCTATAATATTTCCACCTGATTTTATTTTACCTTTTAATATTTCTTCAGATATGTTATCTTCAACCATTTTAGTAATAGCTCTTCTTAGTGGTCTAGCACCATACATAGGATCATAACCCTTTTCAAATATTAAATCTTCGGCCTCATCATTAAAACTTATATTAATTCCCTGGCTTCTTAATCTATCAGAGACATTTGCAAGCATTATCTTTATTATTTGCTTTATATCTTGTTTTTCTAATTCTCTAAATACAATTATATCATCAACTCTATTTAAAAATTCAGGTTTAAATGTTTTTTTAAGTTCTTCTATTAATGATTCTTTCATCTTTTCATATTCATTTCCATTTTCTGCTTCTACAAACGAGAATCCTAAAGATTTCTGTTTTTTAATTTGAGTTGCTCCTGCATTTGATGTCATAATGATTATTGTATTTTTAAAGTTAACTGTTTTTCCTTTACTATCAGTTAGCCTACCATCTTCAAGTATTTGAAGCAGTATATTGAATACATCAGGATGAGCTTTTTCAATTTCATCAAATAATATCACTGAATATGGATTCTTTCTGATTTTATCCGTAAGCTGTCCACCTTCTTCAAACCCTACATACCCTGGAGGAGAACCTATTAATTTTGAAACTGTGTGCTTTTCCATATATTCAGACATATCAACTCTTACAATGTTATTTTCACTGCCAAACATAGCTTCTGCTAATGCCTTTGATAATTCTGTTTTACCTACTCCTGTTGGCCCTAAGAATATAAATGAACCAATAGGTCTTTTAGGATCTTTAAGTCCAACTCTTGCCCTTCTAACTGCTCTAGAAACTGCTTTTACAGCTTCATCTTGTCCGATTATTCTTTCATGAAGTATATCTTCAAGTTTTAATAGTTTTTGAGATTCTGTCTCTGTTAATTTCTCTATTGGAATTCCAGTCCATTTTGATACTACATTTGCTATTGTTTTTTCATCAACTACTAATTCATTTA
The DNA here is from genome assembly GCA_031549885.1 of Clostridiaceae bacterium. GTDB lineage: Bacteria > Bacillota > Clostridia > Clostridiales > Clostridiaceae > WQUF01. Next base: position 4,345 of record JAVBPD010000013.1, on the reverse strand, counting down.
CTCCACTTTGAGTTTTCCAATCATTCTGGTATTTCAATAATTTTTCTTTTAATTCTCTTTCGCTATCTCTTAGCCTTGCAGCAGCTTCAAATTTTTGAAGCCTAATAGCATCTTCCTTTTCCCTTGTTACCCTTTCAAGTTCTGATTCAACATCCTTTAGATTTGGTGGAGCTGTAAGATTTTTTATTCTAATTTTTGCAGCTGCTTCATCAATTAAATCTATTGCTTTATCAGGTAAAAATCTATCTGTAATATATCTATCAGAATATTCAACTGATGCTTCTATTGCATCATCAGTTATTTTAACACCATGGTGAGCTTCATATTTATCTCTTAAACCTTGAAGAATTTTAACTGCTTCTTCCTTTGAAGGTTCTCCAACAATTATTGGTTGAAATCTTCTTTCAAGAGCTGAATCTTTTTCTATATGTTTTCTATATTCATCTATTGTAGTTGCACCAATACACTGTATTTCTCCTCTTGCAAGCGATGGTTTTAATATATTCGCTGCATCTATCGCTCCTTCTGCTGCGCCTGCTCCAATTATAGTATGAATCTCATCAATGAATAAAATTATATTGTTTGCTTTTTTAATTTCATCCATTACTTTTTTGAGCCTTTCTTCAAATTCTCCCCTATATTTTGAACCAGCTACCATTGAACTCAAATCTAAAGTAACAACTCTTTTATTTTTCAATATTTCCGGAATGTTTCCAAGCACAATTTTTTGAGCAAGTCCCTCTACTATAGCTGTTTTACCAACTCCAGGATCTCCAATTAAGCAAGGATTGTTTTTTTGCCTTCTACATAAGATTTCAAGAACTCTCTGAGTTTCATTTTCTCTTCCAATAACAGGATCTAATTTTCCCTCTCTTGCAAGAACTGTATAGTCTTTTCCATATTGATTTAGTGTAGGGGTGTTTATATTTTGCTGACTTTGATTAACTGTTTGCTGAGTGTTTGCCTCACCTTGAATTTGTTCTATTATATTCTTTCTAAGTCTTTGAAAATCAACGCCTAAGTTGCTAAGTATTGTAAAAGCAATACCTTCAGGTTCCCTTGTCAAAGCCATTAATATATGCTCTGGAGTTATATAGTTGTGTCCTAAATTTCTTGCTTCTATAAAGCTCATATCAATAAGCCTTTTAGTTCTTGGTGTTAATCTAATTATATCATTTCTATACACATCATTGTCACCTTTTCCAGTTATTTGTTCAACTAATTCGCTGACAACTTCTTGTGTAACTCCTAATTCATTTAAGAGATTTTTTGCAACTCCATCTTCTTCTAATATACCTAAAAGTATATGCTCTGTCCCAATATAGCCATGCTTAAATCTTTGTGATTGTTCTTGGGCATGCATAACAACTCTTTGAGCTCTTTCTGTATATTTTCCTTCAAACATAAATATCAGACTCCTTACTTTAATCTTTCTTTTATTAACCTAGCTCTGTGAAAATCTCTTTCTCTACTGTTAAATGTAGAGTTATATATTTTTTCGAGTGTGCTTGGTTGTATTTCTATTAATAATCTATTAAGTGTACTTTTTTCTATATCTTTGATTATTTCCATTTCTACACCAAATCTTACATCTGATAAAAGTTGAATAGCTTCATTTTTTGCTATTAGTATTGCATTCTTTAATATCCCTAAAGCTCTAAACACTTTATCATCAAATTCCCATTTTAAATTTAATTTCATTTTTTCTCTTATATTTAATTCTTTTATTATTATTTCATTTACAACACCTTTAAAATTATCTAATATTTCTTCTTCTGTAAAACCTAATGTTAATTGATTTGATATTTGAAAAATATTGCCGAGGGCCTTTGACCCTTCTCCATGCCATCCTCTTATAGTCATGCCAATTTTTTGAAGTGAAGTTATTACGCCTGGTATTTCATTATTTATGCACAATGCTGGTATATGAAGCATAACTGATGCTCTTAATCCTGTACCTAAATTTGTTGGGCATGCAGTTAAATATCCAAGTTTTTCATCAAAAGCAAATTTTATATTTTTACCAAGCTCATCATCTAGATTATTTGCTTTTTTAAATGCATCATTAAGGTTAAAACCACCAACAATACATTGAATCCTCATATGGTCTTCTTCATTTATCATCATGCTCACAATTTCATTTTTATCAACTAAAAGTGATGACTTATTTGAATTTTTAATTAAATTGCTGCTTATTAAATTTCTCTCTAATAGTTGATTTTTTTCTTTACCATCAATTTCCCACATATTTTTTTGTTCAAATTCTTCACCAATAGAATTTGATATATTAGCAACTATACCTTTTGCTACATCTTCATTTAATTTATGTGGAAAAGGGTAATCACTTATATTCCTTGCGAGCCTTATTCTTGTGCTTAAAACTATATCATCACTTTTATTATAGTCTAACCAATTTATCATTTTGCACCACCTTAAAACTCAGTTTGAATTTTTTTTATTTCGTCTCTTATTTCTGCAGCCTTTTCAAATTCTTCTAAAGCAATAGCTTGCTGTAATTCAGTTTTTAATTTTATAAGTTTTCTTTTATTTGTGAATTCTACTCTTTGACCATTTGGTATTTTACCTGTATGCTCAATCTTCCCTTGTATTCTAGTTATTACTGGTTGAAGCAAGCTACTGAAATTACTATAACATTTATCACAGCCTAAAAGAGCAGTTTTTTTAAATTCGCTATATTTCATTCCACAGTTAGGGCACTCATTTTCCAAATTACCTTCTTCATCTTGTTTTGGAACCATAAGTCCCATTAATCCGCTTATTATATTGCTTAAATCAAATTGTTCAAGTCCAAAATCCATAGTTTGGGCAAATAAAGCGTCTCCTTTTTCCTTTGAGCATGTATCACACAAATGACTTTCAATTTTTTGTCCATTAATTATTTGAATAAGATGCACATTAGCTTCTTTGTTGTGGCAGTTATCACATAACATTATTAATCATCTCCTAAATTTAAAATAACAAATAAAATGTTTTTTAAAAGATTAGCACGTATTATATTTTTATCACTTATATTTGACGATAAGGATCTATCACATATTACTGTTTTAATAATTATATACTCTCTTTCTGAAATATACCCTTTATCTAGTAAATTTTTTATTATATCTAAAGCATTGTTAAAGGTTATGGAATTACCAATCTTAGCTAGCAACAATTCTTTAAGTTTAATTGTTGAATTTTCAATTCTAAAAATAGTTATATACCCTCCTCCACCTCTTCTTGACTCTATTTGATATCCTCTTTCTAAGGTAAATCTTGTAGTTAATACATAATTTATTTGAGATGGAGCACAGTTGAATTTATTTGCAAGTTCATTTCGCTGAATAATAATTTTTGCATCGCCATCATTAATCATGGTTTTTATAAAATTTTCAATTAAATCTGAAAGCTTTGCCATTTCTTCACCTCTAGTCCTGACTTTGACTTTCTTTGACTTTAATATATACTATTAGATTTTTTATTTCAATTGCTTATTATTTGGAAAATTGAATAAATAATTCACATTTTAAGCCATTATCTTAAATTATCTTTAACTTACAATAAATATCAAATTTTTATAACAGTATTATATTTATAGTTATTTAATAAATTGTTCTAAGGTTTCTATTTTAAGCATAAATATTAATATAATTATTATATTGGAGAAGTTTATGGCTAAAAATAATATGGTTACAGAAATTCATGGCACTGATTTAAGGCCTACCTACAGGTTAAAAAATGATACAATTGCTGTAACTGAGGAAGAAGTGAAGATTGATCCTCCTTCACCTGAGATTTTGTTAAAGATGGCTGAATTTGAAAGAAAGGTTATTTTAAAAAGAGAAAGAAATTTTAATGAGGGCGTCGATTTATTTAAAAATTTTGACAAAATTAATATAGAGCTCATTAATGATACTCCGCCAGGTTGGAATTTATTTAACGATAGTTCGGAAATGGAAATCCTCGATCTTGCTAGGTCTGTTTGCAATGTAGGATTGATTCATCCAATTTATGTAAGCTTAGATCCTGATGGAATTTATACTGTCATATGCGGAAGGTGTCGCCTTGCGGCATTTGTTAAGCTTTTTAATTCAACTGGCCTTGAGAAATATAAGTATATTCCAGCTTATGTATTAAACACTGAAGAGGTTGATGAGCTGTTTCTTAGGACTTTAATAATAGAATCCAATATTAGCTTTAGAACTATAACTAAATACAATAAAGTAACTAGCTTAATAGAAAATTATGAGATCATGAAAAGGACAAAGTTGTATAGAAATGAGAAAAATGTGGCTATGGAACTAGCTAAAATTTATGATATTTCTGAGTCCTCAGTATTTAACTT
>JAVBPD010000081.1:0-25310 GCA_031549885.1 Clostridiaceae bacterium | reverse complement strand
TCCAAACATAAACTCAATGCGCCATTGCCATGAATTGGGCTAAATATTGTATTATAACATTTAGAAGATATATACAAAGTATCATTTATACTTTCACCTTCAATGCTAAGATATGCATTTTTTACTATTTTATCATCATATATAAGTTTTTTTATATTTTCCCCATCACAGTTTTCGCTTGTTCCAAAAAGTGATAGAGCACTTTGATTAGAAGATACTATATTTGCTTCTTTATCTAATAAAATCAATCCTTCATTCATATTTTCAGTTATGGTCTTTAATGTTATAGTTCTATTTTCAAGGTCTATAAATTGCTCTTGTATTTTTTGATTTTGGGATATTATAGTGTTTATAAAAGGATGTAATTCTTCATATATTATATCTTTAGTTTTAAAATCAAATTTATTTATAGGTTCAATTATCTTTTTAGTGAGTCTTATTGCTACAATCTGTATAATGCTAAAGATAACCACAATTATGAATACAATAAATGGAATCCTCTCTAACAAGATATTATATATGCTATTTGTGGTCTTAGAAAGCCTTAATATATCTCCATTATTTAATTTTACTGCATAGTAATAGGTATCTTTTCCAAGAGTTGTTGAAAATCTTTTACTCTCTCCTTTTCCTATAGCTATAGCTTCTTCTACTTCTTTTCTAACAAGATGATTTTCAAGTTTAGATATATCAGCTGTATTATCATACAAAACAATTCCTGATGATGAAATAAGAGATAACCTGATATCACTATCAGGAAGGTTTAAAGAATTAATATAAGAAACCTTATCACGAATAATATTCAAGTTACTTTCAAGTAAAAAAGCTTTCTTTTTTAATTGGTCCTTAACTTCTATATCAAATTGTATATAAAAAATAATTGAAATAAACACAGAAACAAAAATTATACTTCCTAGAGTTAATATGAGCATATTCAAGTATATCCTTCTTTTCATTTACCAGCCTCTAATTTATATCCAACATTCCGGACAGTCTTTATATATTTTCCACTTCCTTCAAGCTTTTGGCGAAGAGTCTTTATATGCACATCTACTGTACGGCTTTCTATATCAAGAAAATCAAATCCCCATATTTTATCTAAAATATTATCTCTTGTCATCACAAATCCTTCATTTTCCATTAAATAATAAAGAAGTTCAAATTCCTTAAAGGTTAAGGAAATTTCCTTTCCCATTGAGGTCACTACTCGCTTGCTTGGAGATATGGTTAAATCTCCTACTGTTAATACATCACCATGGTTTTTTATGCTGGTCCTTCTAAGAACTGCTTTTACTCTTGAAATAAGTTCCAGCACTGAAAATGGTTTGGTGATATAATCATCTGCTCCAAGATCTAAGCCAGTTACAAGATCAAATTCACTACTTTTTGCAGAAACCATGATAACAGGTAAATTCTTAGTCTGGCTGTTATTTTTTAAATTCTTTAAAATTGAAATCCCATCCTCCACAGGAAGCATAATATCTAGTAAAACTAATTTAGGTAATTCTGTTTTTATTGCATCATAAAAGCCAGCGCTATTTTCAAAACCTTCTGCATCAAAATCGCTAGATTTTAACGCATATATTATAATATTTCTTATAGTATCATCGTCTTCAACAATATAAATTTTACTCATTTTACTCCTCATATCATTGATATAATAAATATATGCTTAAATATATTCTTAAATTATAACATTAAAAAATCACAACGACTATTTTAAATGATCATTGTGATTTTAATTTTTCCATATCTTCTAAATCTCCCATAAGAGGAACCCATACATTAGATGCATCTATAAATTTGCTCTTATCTTTTAATTGTCCTTCAAAGGTTCTCGGAATAATACCCAAAATTTGTTTTTCTACGCTCATTGCACGAAGATTACAGAAATTTTCATAAGTTTTAGTTGCCATGAGAAAATCTTCATATGAGCAAAACTTTGTTGGATCTTTTTTTACATAAGGTGCTATAAGCAACTTTGTATCCGAAACTTTCTTTGAAAAATAACCACTATTAAAATATATTTCTATGAATTCTTTAAAATAGGAGTGATACATGTTTAAATATTCTAAGTTAGATATGAGATTATAAAACATAGGTCGTTTTTCTAATATATCTAAAGAAGCCGGAGTATCTATAGGATAATTTACAAATAAGTTTGAATCATTAATTGGATTAGATATTCCAAGAGCATAGGTTGCATAAGCTAAATTGTAATCCCATGGAAGCATAGATAATTTTCCATCTTTTTCATACAGATAGTAATTGTGACCTGTACGTCCAAGATAACTATCAAGATTTACAACAAATGTTTGAACTGTAAAATATCGCAAAGTCTTTTCAACATCAATAGCTTTAGGAATATTTTTTTTAGCTTTTAATTCTTTTAGCGAGTTTATCAATCTTTTTTTATCATTATCAGAAATATCAAATTTAGCATTTAAAAAGATATTTTCGTAGCTATCAAAATTATCATTGGTATATATAAGTGCAACATCAGCATTTTCATCATCTAAACTCCAATATTCAGGTTTATATAAAAGACCATGATTTTTTCCAAAATTTCGCTTTGCAAAAGAATTTTCAATCTCCTCTATTGCCACATAAAGTCCAAAATCCTGTTTATTTACTGTTACATAAGAGTAGCTACAAAGAGGTGACGGAACACCCATTTTTTCCATCATATCATAAGTCATATAATCCTTTAAGTAAGCATTGTCTTGAAATGATGAATTAAGAGATAATTTATCAAGGCCATAATATGAAAAACTATCATCATAGTGGTCAAATTCAATTTTAAAATTAAAGCGTCTTGAGTTATATCTTGAAATTAAATTTAAAGAATTATTGCCTTTTGTTCTTATGCCAACATTTTCAAACAACTCTCCATCCACCATAACTTTACAGTTTATATATGATTCATCCTTTGCATTGTCTAAGAATTCATCCCAAATTGCTTTATCTATTATAATATCAATAGTATGGACAATATTTTCATTAAAGAGTTTAAGAGCATATGGAGGTGTTAAAATAAGCTTTTTAATTCCTAATGTTTCACCATTCATAAATAACATTGTCACTACGATTGAAATTAATAAAAAGATAATGCAAATAAAATCTATTCTTTTACTTTTAAGCATAATATACACCTTACCTTTATCCCATATAATCCCCATTGTAGCTTACAAGTACCACATTTGATACTCCTTGTATGTTAGATAAAGCATTTATAAAAGAAGTATCATCATTTTTTAATCTCACATCAAAGTTTAATTCAATATTTTCATTTTCAACGCTTTTACTCTTTATATTAAATTTTTTTACATTTATCTTTAATATCTCCTTAATTGCATCTTCAGTTTTTTGATTTTTGCAATGGACCATCAGTATATATGGATTATCATAGGATTTAAAATTAGAAAAGATCATTAGTATAACTCCAATAAATAAACTTCCAAACACTGCAAGAGGAATGATACCTGCTGCAAGTACAATTCCAGCAGCGATGCTCCAAAACAAAAATGCAATATCTAAAGGTTCTTTTATGGCTGCTCTGAAGCGGACAATAGATAATGCACCTACCATACCTAAGGATAATATTACATTACTTGTAACAGCTAGTATTACAATTGTTGTAATCATAGTAAGTGCTATTAAGGTTGTACCAAAACTTGCAGAATACATAATACCACGATAAGTCTTTTTATATATATAAAAGATGAAAAGCCCTATTGTAAAGGATAAAAAAATTCCAAGGGCTATATCCATTATAGTTATACTTGTTACGTTGTCTAAAAAACCAGATTTAAATATATCTTGAAATGTCATATAATCCAATCCCTCCTTTTTTTAATCAAACCTTCTTGATACTGCATATTTTGATATGGCTTCAGTTCTTACACCTGGGATTTGTATTGCATTTAAAACTATAGAAGGAATAAATTTTTCAAATTTGACTTCTAAAATAGCATAACTATTAGATGTTGGCAAAAGCACAAGATCGTGTTTTAGAAAATCTGTAGAGGAAAGAGCAGTTTTTATACCTCGATCTATAGTGATTCTAACATTTCCAGGATAAAATATAAAAGCTTCTCTTATATATTCAACTATTGTTTTAGGTCGCAATAACTTTATCTTCATTTTTCTACATAGTTCTTGTGTAAGAGGTTTATTATTTTTATCAAAATCAAAATCGTAATTTATAATTTTCAAAGCTTCTTCAATTAAGAGACTTTCACTTTTTTTTATATAACATGATTTAATTTTGGATTTTTTCTCAAGTTTTATCATAGAAAAATTATTATTGTAGCAGCGAAGACGAAATTTTTCTCTAAAACTTACTCCATTTATTTTCTCTAAAAGCGCAGTATCAAAAGAATCATCAAAATAAAGACTTCGCACAAGGTATTCACCTTGTGCGTTTGCATTTGTATCATGTGGAAACAATTTATTAAGTCTATGTTTTAATATTAAATATTCAAAATAATTTATTGTATGTTTATATTCATATCTCATATATTAACTACCTCCATAGCCACTGCTTCCTCCATAATTGCTATTTCCGTAATTACTATTTCCATAATTGCTATAACCGCTATTTCCACCTCTACTTGGTGTTGATATTACATAATTGCTATCTCCAGGACGTCCATAGCGACTATCTGCATCACCATAATCACTGCTATCATCAGTATCTCTTACAAATTTTATAACAGCACCAGTTGAAGCATTTACCTCCACTTCATAATCAATCCTTGACTTTTCAATTTCAATATCGTAGAACTTTACTCTATTTCTAGTCTTTAATTCACATTCTTCAACAACCCCACCACCTGCTCTTTTAAGAGCTATTCGTTTTGCTCTTGCAGCAGTAATAGAACCTGAGGTTGCAATAGTAATAGTAGATATAGACAACATACCAATTACAAGTGAGCAAGTAGTCTTATAAAAATAATTTAAAAATTTATTATTTTTCATTTTATATACTTCTCCTCTCTATTGATTATTTTTAATTATATAATATTGTGGATATATAAAAATTAAATGTAAATTGTGTAAAATCTATATAAAATTAATACATAAATACATTAATTTTTTTTATCATATTATATATATCTGTTTTTATAGATAATTTATTTGGATAAGTTAATGAAAATACATAGCTATATATTATAAAATTAATGCTTGAAAACATAGGAAAATTCTTATAATTACATATAAAATATATATTTTTAAATATTATTTCATCAATTTCAAAGATATCTATTGGAGAGAGGAACCCTGTTTTTATTGTTTTAGAAATAGACTCTTTTGCTGCCCAGATTATAAAAAGACCGTCTGTTAAATTAATTGAAGTATTTTTTATAAGAGCCATTTCACTATTTGTAGTATGCTCTTTTAAAAATTCATTAAAACTTGAATCAATTTGTTCAACATCTATTCCCATAGGGCACTCATGAAAATAACCTACTGATGCACCAATGTTTTTGGCATGAGTTATGCTTACCATTGGGCTAAATGAGTTAACCTTTACAATTGGCTCATTAAATATTCCATTTAATATGCAAATATCATTTAAATTTATATTATTTAAAAGTGCTGAAATAGCTTTTTTAGCAGAATATCTGCCTAACAAATAGCTATTAATTCGTTTTTTAAATTTTAATTTGTTAAAATACTCTTCTTCATCTACATGGAGATATTTTTCAATTTCTCTATAATTATTATAATTTTCAAAATTGCAAACACAAATAAAAGGCCTGTAATTTTTATGGTTATATTCTAAATCAACAGGAAATACTACAGATCTTGGTAAATTATTTTCCAATTTATCCACTCTTTCTATTATGTATTAGTTAATGATATCCAATTTATAATTTTTTTAATCTAAAAAAAAGAACCATTGAATTTTAAATATTCAATAGTTCTATACAGATTTAACAACTAATTACCGTCATAAGCATTAACATTATTTCCTACAATTTGGCATACATGTGCCCATGCATCTTTAGCTTGTTGCCAAACTTCATAACTTATATTTTCTGGAGCTGTTTCCATTTTTGCATATTTTCCAGCAGGTAATAGAGAATACCCTATTTCATTGCCAAACAACGCCTTTTTTTCATCTGTATAACAAATAGTAGGCATATAATTTGTATTTTGAACTGTAACATCTCCTTCTTTATCCCTTACAATGTCAGCTTTAACAAGCATACCATATTGAGTTTTTGGCACTCCCAATGCTATTTGATCTGCAAAAAAGTTTCCTAGAGAGTATATGCAAATTGCATCTTTTATTCGCCCATTGCGATTTACTCTATAAACTTCCATAGGTTGCACACAATGTGGATGATCGCCAACTAAAATATCAACTCCTCCTTCGATAAGAGCTTTTGCAATATTTTGCTGCATGTTAGAAGGCTCATCCTGATATTCTTCTCCCCAATGAAGTGGCATTAATATTACCTCAGCACCTTGCTGCCTCATCTTATTAACATCATCTAACATCCTTGGAACATCGTCCATTGATTCCTCATCAAATTTACGCATAGTATAAGAAACTCTATCACCCATAATTTGGCCAAGGCCATTGTCATGAGCTGACCATGCAACAACACCTATTTTAATGCCATTTATTTCTTTTATAAAATACTGATCATATTCCTCTTTGCTCATATAGGTTCCAACAAAATCAAGCCCTGCATCTTTAATATTTTTTCGCATTTGAACAAGCCCATCCCAGCCTTTGTCATAAGCATGATTATTAGCTGTTACAATTGTGTTAAATCCAGCATATTTCATGCCATCTAAAATTTGCTGTGGATAGTTAAATGAATGATAATCTGGGGATAGGTCTTCGTTATTTCCAAATGCATTTACAGGCCCTTCAATATCAGAAATATTTAATTCACCATTTACATAGGGTTTAATATCATTCATAAACTCTGTATAATCAAATGTTCCATCATCTTTTCTTCCAGCATACATTGGCCCATAATGAAGCATAAAATCTCCAGCAAAAGAAACTGTAGCTTTTGCAGATAAATCAACAGGTACATCAGTTATATCTTGTGACAAAACAGCTAAGGAAGAGCTATTAATTACCGTTGTATCAATTACTGTTGTAGTTTCAGGCAGTGAATCAGCCATATTTACAGCTATAGCTTTATTGCTTTCATAATCCACATCATCATGTGGTTTTAATAAAACAAATAGCATAAATATATTAGCTATGACTAAGGCTATTGTTATGGCAGCATAGTGCACCGTTTGGAATCTTTCTTTTTTCATAATAATTCTACATCCTTAAAAATTAATGCAGTTTTATATTATAATTATTCTAAAAAATTAAAAATAAATAATTACATATATTTCGATAATTATATCACAAAATAAAAGGCAAATGTCAGAATATTTTGTAAAATTAATAAATTATATATTAATAGTAAATTTTAAAAAATAAAAAAATCTATATATTGGAATTAACGTAAGAAATCCTTCTAAAATCTCATTTATTGATTTTAGAAGGATTTATTTACTTTGAAAAATTAACCAAGATATTTCCAGTATTTGTAGTTATTTCTATACTATTTTCTAAGCCTTTTTCAGATTTATAGTTTGATTTTCTTTCTTCTTTTTTATTATCAATTTCTATTTTGCCGATTTCTGTATAAAAATCGTAATTATAAAATTCTTTATTTTTAGAAGTTATTAATGTGACTTTACCAACATCGCTATGCAATTTAGTTTTTCCTATAAATTCTCCTTGAACATCTATATTGCCAATGTCTGCTACAATGTTTAAATTTGATGATTTAAGATTTTTACCAATTACTTGTCCTGTATTATTGCTTATGGTACTGTCTGATATTGTACAATTATCCAATTCAATTTTTCCATTGCTAGACTTAGCATTAAAATTATCTATTTTAGCATTAGAAATTAGTAATTGACCTACAGAATTTTCCACATTAATTATTTTAGAAGAAAAGTTTCCAATTTTTATATTTCCAATATCAACATTAATCCTCATAGAATCAAATGCTGCATCTTGTGGTAAAAATATTTTTACATAAATGTCATCGCTATTTTTAAAATCAAAGCCAAAATTTATATAATTCCCAATATCTTTTTCTTTAGAATTTATTTCAAGCTTTCCATCTTTTAAATTCCAAGTTGGAGCATTATCCTCATAATATTTTATTTCAAATCCATATTTATCTGACTTTATAAATTCAACATTTGATAAATTGGTAATAATATCTAAATTTGTAAACTTCCCTGTATTTAATTCGCTTATGGTTTTATATTTTTTTAAATTAAAGACATGAACTCCTGTGCTATCTAAATACATGGATTTACTTGCTCCCATAGCTAGACCAGAAACTATGAGAATTATTCCAAATATAGAAGACATAGCAGCGATTTTCCAAATATTCTTAACTAAATTTTTCAACGCTTATTCCTCCTTTTAACAAATTTACTTAATGAACTTGCAAGCCATGTAAAACATTTTTTAGATAAAATAACCATTGTTGTAAAAAGTGCAATCCCTGCTCCAAACATTAAAAAACTAACACCTATAAAAAATATAGAAGTAGCAAATTCTCTTATGATGATTGAAAAACTCATAATTAAACAAACTATGCTTCCTAATGCTAAAGCTAACCCTGCTATCCCAAAGCTAAATATTATTAAAAGCATTGCAAATACTACTGAAAACACAGTTACCACAATTGCAAAAGCAATTGGCAAAGCAATAGGAGATGCAAAAATTGCAAGTATAACAAGCCAAACAGTAGATAACCCTTTTTTAACTGATGGTTTTGACATTTGCATATCCTTTATAGCAAAGTCTGCAATTATTTCCGATGCTACTTTTGATGGGGAGACTAATTCTTCAATAATTTTATTTTCATTTTCAAAACCTGCATCATCAAAATACTCTTCATAATATTCAACTGCATTTTTTATTTCATCATAGGGTAATCTTTTAAGTTTAACTTTTAACTCTTCAATAAACTCATATCTATTCATTTTTAAGCCCCCCTAATAAAATTTTATCTACCTCATTTTTATAAAGATTCCAATTCTCAATATACTTTTTTAAAGCATCCATTCCAACATCTGTAATTTTATAATATCTTCTATTGCGACCTTGAAATTGCATGTCATAGGTTGATAAATAATTTTCCTTTTGCAATCTTCTAAGCACTGGATATAAAGTAGATTCTGATATATCTATAACTTTTTTTACATTTTGAGTTAAAACATAGCCATATGTATCGCCATCTGAAAGGATAGCTAAAACACAGGCATCAAGCAAAGATGTTCCTAATTGAAAAACCATTCTCATCCTCCTCTTAAATTAATATTATTAATTTATATATATTATACGTAATATAATATGCTATTGTCAATAATAATATACATAAAAAAATGAGCCATTGCTCACTGGCAAATAGCTCATTTTTTTATATTCTAAGTGAATCAATAGGATTTAAATCTGAAGCTTTTTTAGCAGGATATAATCCAAAAAATATACCTGTTAATGACGAAGATGCAATGGATATAATTATGCTTAGTATATTTGGTGAAGCCTCTAATCCTGTAATCTTGCTTATGATAAACGATGTTATGAGCCCTAAAATTAAGCCTGTTAATCCTCCTATAGAGCATATTATTGTAGCTTCCATAAGAAATTGCTTCATAATATCAAACCCTGTAGCCCCTAAAGCTTTTCTTGTTCCTATTTCTCTTACCCTTTCTGAAACAGACACAAACATTATATTCATAACACCTACACCTCCTACCATAAGGGATATAGTTGCAACTGAAGTTGTGAGAACAGTAACTATGCTTAAAACATTTCTAAAGCCTGAATTTTGTTTACTTGTTCTTTCAATAATATACATATTTTTCCCAATATTCTTGTGTTTAATAGAAAGCACTTTTGTAATATTATCTGAAACTTCATGTTCCTTAGACATATCACTTAATATAGCCGATATTTTAGATGAATAATTACCCTCAACACTTAAATCATCTTTAATTGAAAATGGAATAAATGCAATTCCTGGCATATCTAAAGAATCTGCTATAGAACCAAGGCCTGAAAAATAAGGACTTACATCAAAAACGCCACAAATAATTAATTCTTTAGCATCTTTGTCTACCTTTACCTTAACTGTTTTTCCAACTACATCTAGAGTGTTAAATAGTTTTTTACATGAAATTGAATCTAAAACTATATATGGTTTCTTATCTTCATATTCACCTTTATTAAAAAACTTTCCATAGAATATATTTATTCCACCTATGTTTAAAAAATTTTCATTTACAAAGTTTACATAACATGTTTCATTTTTGCCGTTTGTTGAAACTTTTCCTGTAAATTTATCTTGAGGTGAAACAGAGTCTATATTTTCATCACTTTCTAAAATCAATTTTACATCATCAATAGTAAGCATGTCTGATTTTTGGGCTTTTTCTAAATTTACCGATACATCTAAGCTATTTGCACCCATCTTCTCAAACTCGCCTGCTATCTGATTTGTACTTCCTTCTCCTAAGGCCATAATTGCAATTACTGATGAAACTCCAATTATGATTCCAAGCATAGTTAAAAATGATCTCATTTTATTGTGTAAAATGTTTTTTAAAGAAGACCTTGCAATATCAAAAAAATCCAAATTTCCCCTCCAGAGTATTTCATATCATAATTTATTTATACAACTTTCAACTTTATCAGCTAGTTCTTTTACATATGGCATTTTAAATAAGGATGCATGATTTCCGGCAATATCTATATATTCACATGTTTTACTGCTATAATCTTGCCAATTAAAAAATACTTTTATTACATTCTCTGAATGAGCTTGTGTTTTAAATATTATAATTGGGATATCTAACTTAGTTTTTTCAATGATAGCTTTTTTTGCCATAAGTACACTATTTAAATACACGTTTATAAATTTATCTAAATATTTATCGCTTATTAACCTTTTAATTCTTTTATTTATTTCAAATTTATTGATTACTATTTCAAATATTTCCTTAATAGAAAGATGTTTTAATTCTTCCTGTGAAATAGCACCTTCATTGCCTGTGAGGATTAATATATTGTTTTTTTCATCTTCTTCAGGTGTTATATATTCATTTTCTATTAATTCTTTAGTTGCAGGCAATGAATCTAATATTAATAAACCTTTTGGAGCTTTTCCTTGTTTAATTAGCTCTGCGCATATTCCAAAAGCTAGATTTCCTCCAAAAGAATACCCACCAATAAAATCTTTTCCAGGTCTGAAAGTGCCCTTAATTGACTTTATAAATAAATTTACAAGCTCATCATATTCTAAATACCTTGGCGTTTCATCATCAAATAATCCTGGATACTGAAGCCCATAAACGCTTCTTGATTTATCAAAATGCTTTGCAAAATCAATATAGTTTAATATATTTCCCCCTGCAGGAGGCGCTAATATTATTCTGCTTTCATAATCTGAGCCGTTTTTTAGTTTAATTAGATAATCCTTTGGAGATTTTTTAAACCTTAGAAATCTTTGCTTTAATACTCGTCCCATAAATTTTACTGTTTCAGAAACCATAGCTGTATTATCAATAGCTTTTGCAAGCTCTCTTGCAGATTTATTCATAAATAACATCTTAGGGTCTACTTTTAAGTTCATTTTTTTAAGGTTTGAAACCACCTTTATGCTAAGAAGGGAGTTGCCTCCAAAATCAAAAAATGAATCTGAAACTGTTATTTCTTTAGAGTTTAAAGCTTCATGAAAAACATCTAATATGGTTTTTTCAAGCAAAGTTAAGGGTAAATTTTCTTCTTTCTTAGTTTTCTCTTCCTCAATATCTTTTAACTTAGAAAAATCAATTTTTCCATTAACATTAAGAGGAAATGAATCTACAAATATATATTTAGAAGGCATCATATAATCTGGCAAATTTTCTTTTGCATAATCCATCAAATCTTCTTTTGAAACTTTAGAATTCTTAATTACATATGCTGTTAAATACTTATTTCCATTATCATTTTTAACTAAAACACAAACATCATTTATTTTATTATTTGCTTTTAAAATATTTATAATTGCCTCAATTTCTATTCTAATTCCTCTTATTTTAACTTGGTTATCTATTCTACATACATACTGGATATTGCCATCTTCATTTAATTTAGCGTAATCGCCAGTTTTATATAAAATATCACCTTCTTCAAATGGAGAATGAATAAATCTTTCCTTTAAAGCTTCATTTGGGTTTAAATAACCCTTTGCTACTCCATCCCCTCCTACGCATAATTCTCCTATTACACCAATAGGTTGAAGGTTATTATACTTATCCAAAATATATGCTTTTGAATTAGCAATTGGCTTTCCAATTGGGATATTTTCACACGTATTTTCACATATTCTATATACAGTTGAAATGGCTGTATTTTCTGTTGGACCATAAGCATTAAATAAATTTATTTTTGGATTATTTTTAAAAACTTTACTCATATGCTTAAAAGATGCTATATCTCCACCAACGGAAATATGCTTTAAATCATTAAATAAAGCTCCATCTTGATCAACTAATTGATTAAAAAGCGATGTACTTGTAACCATAATAGTAACTTTTTCTTTATGCATTTCTAGTTTTAACTTTTCTACATCAAGCAGTGTTTCTTCATCAATAATATGAAGCCTCATTCCATTTAAAAGAGCTCCCCATATTTCAAGAGTAGATGGATCAAAGGTGTAAGATGTAGTTTGAATCATCACATTTTCGCTATTAAAATCCAAAAAATTAGCATTTTTAACTAATTTAATAATATTCTTATGGCTTATAAGCACCCCTTTTGGTTTTCCAGTGCTTCCTGATGTATACATTATATAAGCTAAATCTGATAAAAAACTAGGCAACTTAAATTTTGTATCACTTAAAAAAGGTATATTATTCAAATTTATAAAATCATATGATTTAAACTTCTTAAAAAATTCTTCATCTTCACCTAAAATAATCTTAAGCTTAGTTTCTTTTAACATATGGTCTATAACAGCATCTGGAAGCTTTTTATTTATTGGCAAATATGCTCCCCCTGCTTTTATTATTGCTATAATAGAAGCAATTGTCAAAGTTGAGCGATCTGCTAATATTCCAACTATTTCACCGCATTTAATACCCTTATCTATTAATAATTTTGCAATTGCATCAGATTTTGAATCTAATTCTTTATAAGTTACTTTTTCATTTTTAAAAGATATTGCTACTTTATTTTCAAATTCTTTAGATGTTTCTTTAAATATTTCTTGAAGGCTCTTATGCTCTGGAAAGTAAGCTTTTGTATCGTTTATTTTTAAAATTTCTTCCCTTTCTTCATTTGTTAAAACATTTATTTCTGATAAACTTTTATCTTTGCAATTTATTATTTCATTTAAAATAACAATAAAATGATTTTTCCATCTATTAATCGTACTTTCATTAAATAAATTAGCATTATAGCCAAAATTAATTTTTAATTTTTCATCATCAAAAATGTTTAACAATAAATCAAACTGCGATACTCCTTGTTTTACAAATCTTTGTTTTACGCTGCTTCCATTAATATGTATTTTAAGTGGCATATTCATATATACCATCATCACTTGAAAAATAGGAGCTCTACTTAAATTTCTATCTATTTTTAAATCCTCCACTATTTTATTAAGCGGATAATCTTGGTGGCTATATGCCTCTATTGTGCTTTCTTTTACCTTCTTTAACAATTCTTGAAAAGTCTCATATAATGAAAAGCTTGTCCTTATTGGAACAGAATTTACAAACATGCCTACTAGATCTTTGCATTCATCATAACTTCTTCCATCCATTGGAGCTCCAATAACTATATCGCTTTCTCCAGTTAGCCTGCTGAGCATTAAATTAAATGCAGTAAGAAGCGTCATAAACATAGTCACTTCATTTTCTCTATTAAATTTAATTAATTTATTATATAAATTATTTTCAATTTCAAATTCAATAGATTTTCCATCATATTCATTTGATGAAGATATATTTTTATCAAATGGTAAATTTAATTCTTTTAAATCACCAGTTAACTTATTCATCCAATATTCTTTATCTTCATCATGAGAAATTTTATTTTGCCAATTTATAAAATCTGTTATAGATACTTTAAGTGGTTTTAAATTAACTTCTTTGCGCTCTTTTAACCCATTATAAATTTCACTTAATTCATTTAAAATTATATTTAAAGACCAACCATCGCTTATTAAATGATGTTGTCCCAGCAATAAAATATGTAAATTTTCTTCCTTTTTAATTATTGTACACCTTATAAGTGGGCCATTTTCAAGATCATATGTTACATTAAATTCACCAGTTATTATTTCTTCAATGTTTTTATCTTTTTTCTCATGAGGAACTTCAGTTAAATCTATTATACCAACTGGCACTATTACATTATCTTTAATAATTTGCACAGGCTCCCCATCTATTAATTTAAAAACTGCTCTAACAGAATCATGCCTATTAATAACTATATTAAAAGCTTTATTTAATAAACTTACATTAAATTCTCCTTCAATTTCCCATGCCCCTAATATATTGTAATTATTTTTCCCTTCCTCTATTGTGGATAAAAAATACATCCTTTGTTGAGCAGAGGATATTTCGTAATGCCATTTTTTCCCTATTATAGGTATAGAATAATTTACAGAATCTTTTTCTAAAGATTTATCAATTTCATTTGCTAATAACTTTAAACTAGCATTTTGAAACACGCTTTTAAGGGGAATTTTTACATTAAATTCATTATATATTTTAGATATTAATTTTGTAGCATTTATAGAATGTCCTCCAAGTTCAAAGAAATTTGAATTTAATCCTACATTCTTTATATTTAAAATCTCACACCAAATTTTTGCAAGCCCTTCTTGGGTATCTGTTTCTAAATCATAAGATATATTGTCAGCATTATCTTTTAAAATTAAATTAATACTATTTATTAACTCATCATAATATCCAGAGTTAAAATTATTGCTCAGTTTAGTTCTCTGTATCTTTCCTATATTTGTTTTAGGTATTTTTGTTTCATCTAAAGGCAAGATATAGTTTGCAATAATTCCAATTTTATTAAATATAGTTTCCTTTATGCATTTAATTTGATTTATAATTTCATCATCATTTTTAAATATAGAATTATAAAATATTGCAAGTTCATCAGTATCTGAATTTTCACTTCTAACTGCACAAACTGCAGCAAATGTAGGTTTAACTCCTTGAACTTGTTCTACAAAATATTCAATTTCCGATGCATTATAATTAACTCCATTTATGATTATTATTTCTTTAGCCCTTCCAGTTAAAGTAAGCAATCCATTTTTTATAAAGCCTAAATCTCCAGTATCAAACCAGCCATCCTTTGTAAAACTTTCCTCAGTGGCTTTATTGTTATTGTAATACCTTTTAAACACATTATCTCCCTTTACTTGGAGATTGCCAATTACTCCTTCTTTTACTATATTACCTTTTAAATCGCATATTCTGATGGACATTGAATAAATTGGCTTGCCTAAATTAACAAAATTTATTTCTTCTTTATCATTAGGTAAAAAATTATTGTTATATATTACCCCAGAACAGGTTTCAGCCATTCCCCATGCAGCTACCATAGAATTATTAGGCAAATTATATTTACTTAATGAATTTAAAAACTTAACCGCCGTATTAGGGTTTATTGGCTCTCCTCCATTTATTAAAAATTTCATAGAGCTTAAATCCCAATTTTTTATATTTTTATTATCAATTTCCTTATTTATTAGTGAAAATGCAAAATTTGGTGCCCAGCTATGGGTTGCTTTAAACTCATCAATTAAATCAAGCCAAACTACAGGATCTTTAAGCACATATTGAGTTCTTACTTGAATTTGATTTTTTCCTAAATACACATCCCTAATATGGAACATTATAATTCCGCCAACATGCTCAAGAGGCATCCAATTAATAGAAATATCTTCACTTGCGAAATTATAACACTTCACAGATGAAATAACTTGAGTTAAAAGACTATTATGACTTTGAACTATGCCTTTTGGATTTCCTGTGCTTCCTGATGTAAACAAAAGAATTGCGTCATCGCAGGGAGAGGATTTACAATACTGTTTATCTTTAATATCACTTTTGATGTTTTCAACATTTATGATTTTTTCAACATCAATGTCATATATTTTATATAATTCTAATAATGATTCTTTTATTGAATTGTTTGTAAAAATATATGGTTTTCTAAGAGTTGACCAAACATTATAAATGATATCAGATTCACTTGTTTTATATTCAAATATTTTAGGCACTGTAATAGGTGTTGGGATAAATCCGCCTAAAATACATGCCCAAAATGTAATTACAAAATATTTATCATTATTAAATTGAAATATTACCTTGTCATTTGCCTTTAAATTTAAATCTCTTAATCCTTTAAGGCATTTTTCAGATTCTTCTAATATTTCTTTATAACTTAAAAATTCTCTATTGCCATCCTCATCAATAAATGTTATGCCTTTTTCGCTATGCTTTATAGCAGAATTAATAAAAGCTTCTAGAAGGGTTTTTGGTTCATCGTTTAAATCAAATATAGAAAGATCTCCTGGGTTTACTATGGATAAATTCAATAATTTATTATTTTTATATTTATGTACATTAATCTTTGCTTTTTTGTCATCATGACCATCAAGATTAATTGACTCTAACAATTTTAAATCTATAAAGCCATTTTTATCATGTGGTAAACTTGATAATTGTATAATTTTATTTGGAATCATATGCTTTGGAAGAATTTCATTTAAGTCAAATTTTTCTTTAGAAATAAGTTTATCGCTTACTACAAATGCTACTAAATTGCTTTCTCTTATTTTATTCTTCTTTTTAATGACAACGCATTCTTTGATAAAACTTAATTTAAGTAAATTTTCTTCAATCTCACTAATATCTATTGCTCCATTATCAATACTAATAAAATTAGCATCATATTCTTTTGCATCATTTTTCACTAAAATCAACTTTCCTTTCGCTATAATAAAACAACAATATTCAAAATATTAATCTTTATTATATTATTTTGCATTATTATATTAATAATATATAATAATAAACAAAAAATGTAAATATACAAATATTATTTTTTTATAATTTTATTTAAATTTAAATAAAAAATAGTATAGAAATTTTATAATTCTATACTTAATAAGGGTATTTTATTAATTTAATTTTAAAAATTTTATATCATTTATCTTTACAGTTGATCCTACATTAAATTGCTGCAAAAAATGAATTTGAATTTTATCATTTTCCTCTAAAAGCCACCTTGTATTCGCCCCAAGAGCAAGCAGTATATGGCCATCTCCATAATTAAAATTAAACATCTTGTTATCATTTATAAGATTATTACCATTTGTCCAGTAAAGTGCTATTTTAAAATTCTCTCCAATAGTATTTTTAGAAAAGTAATTTATAAATTTGCTTTGAGGAGGCTTTAAATTAACAAAATTAAAAGCATCAGTCTCCAATTCTATATATAGATAATCAGCATCTAATCCTTTAATCTTTTGATTAAAATCAATTTGAAGATACGGATTAGAATTATCTGCATTTGTTATAACATACTTTTCATACTCCATTTTTTTAAGATTATTACTAGTTATGTTGAATTTATTTTCCAGTTTATATTCAGCAAATAATCTTCTTAGGCTTTTCATAGATTTCCCAAGTGAGTTAGGAATATTCCCTAAATCCACAGTAGAAAAGGTATCACCTGTAAATTTCCACCCTTGAACAATATCTTTATCGTTTACCTTTTCAGGTGGCATATAAAAACCCTTCGTAGTTTTAACATAACCCTCATTTATCATCCACCTATATATATAGTAATTTATATATGAATTCAAATGAGAAATAGCTGGTCTTTTTTCCTTCATAAGTTCAATTACTCTATCTTGAGATTTTTTACTTTTTGATAATGATACTGGACCTGTATCTAATGCTTTTACATTAAACAGAGAATAATCTTGATATGAACCAAAATTCACAATAAAATCATCATCTAAATTAAGATATCTTATATTTTCAATAGTCTTTAAATAATTTTCTTTAAGATTTGATGGAATGTATCCTTTACCTATTGATTGAATACTTCCATCAGATAAAACATATCCTTCAGGCACATCATATGCAAATTTTAATTTTAACATATCATCTGTAAACCCACCATTTACTGACTTTGTCCCTGCTACATTAGGAAAATGTGCTATAAATGAAGATCTATAAAGCATTAATGAAAAACCTAAAATAATTCCTATCATAATATATACCTTTGCTTTATTAAGAATTAAATATCCATATTTATATAGCATTATTATTAAAAAAATGCTAATAGTTATAATTACATTTGCTTCCCTTGCCATTAAAGCGTTAATGTCTGCTCTCACAATAGTATAAGTATATGAGATAATTGTAACTATAATCATGGATGTAAATCCAAAAAAAACTGGTGTCTGAACTTTTTCTGAAAATCTATAGTTTTTATTAATTAAGAACAAGTAAAGTATGAGCACCATAATCATAATAAATACAATAGGAATGGAAAATCGCATGCCATAATATAAAACTAACCTTATAATTTGATGGTTAATATAAGGAAAAAAATTTGATGGAACATTATTTAACCCTGAAAATACAGCAATTCCATCTGCAAGTATAGTTTGAGATGAGGTGGTTCTCATATATTTTAAAATTCCAATTAAAAGCGGAATATTTAATAGGATGCTAATTAAAATTATACCCCAAGTAATAAAAAATCTCATATTTTTATATGAAGCTTTAAAGTCACCACTTTTAATAAAAAAAATTAGCTGAATACACGCAAAAGGAAATCCTCCAACAAGTAAAGCTGCTCCATAAAGAGGATAATACAATCCTGATAAGAATGATAAAACTACATATAATTGCAACCAAAAATTTCTTTTTTTAATTATAGATGGCATAGATAATGTTAATAAACTAGGCAAAATCATATATGCTCTATTATAAACAGGTATGCTAAAGAAAATTGATATTATCAAAGTTATTATAGGACCTGCATTAAAATAACACAAAACAATTGTTATAATGGCAAATATAACCATTAATAAACTTTCAGCTGCAGCATAAACCGTAACTGACCCATTAAGCAATATATTTTGGATAAAGCCAGTAGCCATAGAATATAAACCTGAAGCCGGAAAAAAATATTTATATGGAGTTAAGCCATGTTTAACTATTTGATTCCATGCCATCATTTGCTCGCCGTGATGATGGCCATCTATTTGAAAAAACTGAGCTGGCAAAAGATATGAATTAAATATAAAAATCGTAATTATAGTAGATAAAAATATTAAATCTTTTGAATTGACATTTTTATTTTTTATTGAAATTATAATATTTTTAAAGAAAATATATACATATAAACACAATATTATTGCATAAATAAACACCTTATACCCTATATCAAACTCTGTTTTTGTTATGGAATTATCATAAAATTTATATGTATTGATTAAATATACCATCAAATTTAAAGGTATAATACATTGAAGAAAAATCAAAATTTTATTAAGTAAAATGCCATCGCCTTTATTTAAACAAAATAATGAAATAATTGTACCTATAAATAAAACGAAAATTCTTACTTGAGTAATTGAAATTTCAGGACTTTTTACAACAAATTTTGAAATAGGAGTAAAAATTAAAATTTTATTTAAAAAAGCTATAATTCCTGTTAAACTATAATATAAAAAAGCAAACAACATAACAATCTTAAGAGAGTATTTTTCATAAAAAATATCAACTATGCAATATACAGAAGTCGAAAATAAAAGAGGTGATATAATATTTCCAGTAAATATAAGCAGTAAAATGTTTGGAATAAGAGTAATGCATATAAATTTAAAAACTGGCCACTTATTTATAGTTTCATCAAAACTCATATAATAATATCCAATATTTTTATTCTTAGAATTTAAAAATTGTATTATCCCAATAGTGCTTATACAAGCTAAAAACAATGTATACCAAAATATTTTAATTTCTCCTAATTTATTTGTATTTGTCATTGCTGTTGATTCAATAATCATGTCATCATATACTTGAGGTTTGTTCCCAACTATTGGTAAAATAATGACAATGGCAATAAACATCAATAACCAAACAGTTATTAATACATAAAAAAATGGTTGTTTAAATCTTAAATTTGTCTTCTTATCTTCTTTTTCTATATATTGAATTGATTTATTATTTAATAAATTCTTAATCATATTTAATTCACAAGCTTCCTAAAATTTTCTTTTAAAAACATGTTGAGCTCTTCAGGAGTGCCAAGTACATGCACTTTATTTTTATCTATTTCAGAAATATAAACATCTTTTCCTTCTTCTATTAAATAGTTATATAAAGGTGCAATATACTTTTCACCATTCACATCACGGTTATTTTCATAGTATTTATAATACAAGTCCTCATATAATTTACTTGTTTTAAAATAATATGCTCCAACACTGCAAAATTCAGATATTCTCACCTTTTCCTTCACATATAGAGCTTTTAAATTTTCATCTACACATGCAAAGCTCCAATGATCACCATCACCTTTAAAGCATGGAATAAAACCACAACCCTTTATTTCTTTAAAATTCATCTCACCTTCTTCTATAAAAGTGTCAATATTAAAAATTAAAATAGAATTATCTTTATTCCAAAATGGTGCAGCCTTCATAGCTGTGGTAGCCTGCCCATCAGTAACTCCATCGATTTCAATAATTGTAAATGGATTTATGCCAAGTTTATTGCATAAATTTGTTATAAAATCTATAGAATTATCCTTTCTTTGTACAATAAAAATTGTATTAACTACTACATCCATAAAACCCTTTAAACTAATCAAAGACCATTCAAATAAAGTTTTTTCAAAAGCCACAATTTGATATTTTGGCACTTTATAACCTGCATTATAAAATCTGCTTCCACACCCTGCCATAGTTATTACTAATTCCATATTCTTAACCATAAAATTCTCCTTTTAAAAGATTAATTTATATTTTTTCTTGATGTTTCAACTATTTGATTTAATTCATCAATTGAATATTTTAAATACTCATCAGGGCGAATTGAGCGATCATCAATATAAAATCCATAATGACCTGGCCATGGTTTTCCATAAAGCAATTCATCATAAGGGATTCCCCATTTATCAAGCCATCTAATGATAACCTTTGCTGTATTTGCATTAATAAGGCCTAAATTTCCATTATAAGTATTCATATTTCTTGAAGTATATAAGACTATATAAGCTCCTGCATCTTTATATTCTCTTAATTTTTTAACCATATTTTCATATGGCACTATATCTTCATACTTTTCATCCTTTTCCCTTATAGGACACAAAGTACCATCAATATCAAATATGAAACTTAACTTTTGAGACATAACTCAACCTCCTTAAGAATATTTATCGCATTTAATATAAATCCAAAAACTTTATGGGGATTATCTATATGAAGAGGAAGCATAGATAAAAATAAAGATGATTCAAATAACCTTATTAGGGTATAGTCAAATCCTTCTTCCTCTAATTTTTTCTTAAATAAATTTTTAACTTGATAATGCACATTTGTCTTAATATCTAAATTTAAACTTAATTTTAAACTTTCATCTAAATGTATTGAGTATAAGCCATTATTAAAATAATCATACAAACCACATATTGAATGAGATAGTTTTGCTATATCATAAAATGGGTCAGTCCACAGATCTTTTGCTGTTAATGCACCTTTAGGATCTATTAACTTAAGGGTTTCAGTTTCCATATCATATAAAATATTTGAAAAACACAAATCCCCATGACCTATAACTGAAATATATTTTAACTTTTTGCTTTTAATTAACTTGCTATAAAGTGATTTATAAAAATTTAAAATCTCATCAATATCTTTATAATCTGTTCCATTCTCTATGTAATTTGCTATTATATTATAATTTTCTTCACCTTTAAAACTAACTATTCTCTGTTCTACTTTATCTAGGTAAAGTAAATCTCTCATATTACAGTATTCCTCTTCACTTACCTCAACTTGCTCTCTAGTTTTTATATAATAAAAAACTTTTTTTAAAAAAAGACTAAATTCAATTAGAGATATAGCGCCATGTACCCATCTAATAGCCATATCAGTTACAAATATTCTTTCCATTGTATAAGATGCGCTATCTTCAGTTTCTTTATAATCATATGGAAATATGCACCATTGTTTCATATGGTCAGGCAAAAGGCTATAATACAAATATTCACTTTTCATTTTTATCTTATTTGTTGAACTTTTTACAACAGTATAATCTGTTCCACTTAGAAAATTAAAAAATCTTGCATCAAATCCGCCTGATAAAAATTTAATAAAATCCCTATAACTTGATATATTACAAAAGCAAGCATTTTCTATTTCAGCTAGATCAATTTTGTTAACTCCACTTTCCATATATGATTCTAAATAATCATAATAATTAATGCCATTTGTAAAATAAATTAATAGTGGTATTCCTTTATCTTTTATACAAACGCTTATATTTGAATAGCTTAATTTATTCATTAGAATCTCAAACTCTTTAGGATTTGTAATTATAGCATAAGAAAACAAATGAAAAACTTGATAATTTGCAGAAAAACATTTGGGATGTAAATTTTTAAAATCTGATGATTTATACAAACTATATTTAATATTAAAAAAGCTTAGTTTATCAATTTCACATCTAGTGCGATCTTCAAAATTTATTCTTTTATATACAATTTTTGAAAAATCCTCATTGCCTACAATTTTCTTAATAAGCTTATTAGGTTTTATTGTATCATCATAAATTAAAATATTTTTATTATCCAAAATTAAGTCCTCTTTTCATTCTTATTAAAATAAATTAAAATAAAACCTGCAATAAAAAATAGCAAAGAACTAATTAATATATAGGATACCATAAGAGAATTATTAACATTTTTATTTATAGATAAAATGCCGATTATATAATTATACAAATAGTTAAAGTCAAAAAATACTCCTAGCATATAAGAAAGAAAATATAAAAAAACAAATTCAAAAATCCAAGAAAATATTGAAATAAGAAAAATAAGCACCCCTTTTCCTTTTATAATACTAACTTCATAGTTATACCAAGTATTAAGATGATGGATGAATTTAAGAATAACAACATCCATGCTTTTATTCGTCTTTAAAATTATATATTTGTTAATATAGTAGATCGTTTCTTTATACATTTTGTATATACAATATAAAACTAAAACAAAAATCATAAGAAAAATACATACAAGAGAAATATCTACATTATAAAATAAAAGCGATATTGCAAATATTAATAAAATAATAAGTGTGTCATAAAATCTCTCCGTTAATATGCTTAAAAATGAAATAATATAACTATTGCATTTTTTACCTATGGCAAAGAAACGGTATATTTCTCCAAGTTTAAACGGCAAAATAATATTTACAAATGTAATGTAAATATATGTTCCTATAAATGACATAAAGGATATCTTCGTCTCTGAAAGTATAAAATAATAACGAGCAAGTTTAAGCATATGCAAAATTAAAAATGAAATAATTAATCCTAAAATTATAGTTACTTTTAAATGAATAATGCTTTCTGCTAAATTTTTCCCATAATATAAATACATGCAAATACAGAAAACAACAGATAAAAAAACAAATATATTGATAAATTTATATACTTTATCTTTAAATTTAATCATCCCCCTATTGCAAGCATGTTACATCATCATAATTGTATTTCAATATTTCTTTCTGAACTAAATTAGATTTAATGAATTTTCCTCTCATAAAACAATATTTAATTAGCATAAAAAGAACAGAAAATGCCTGACTTGTCATTTTTACATTTGACACTTGATCATCTTCTCTCCATGATATAGGTATAAACTCTATATTTTGTTTATAATAATTAGCTGCCATAATCATGCAGTAATTAAACGTTAAATTATCAGGAAACTTATCGTAATAGTGATTCTTAAGGCTTTCTACTTTATACATGTTTAAACCAGATCCTAAATCATAAATAGGCCTAAATAAGGCTAAGGAAAATAAAAAATTATAAACTCTATTTCCAAATATTCTAAATTTAGAATAACCTATTAGCTTCGAATTCTTTTTAAAACGAGCCCCTAAAACAGCATCATATTTTTTATATGTACGGTCTTCTAATATCCTATAAAAATCCTTGATGTTTCCTTGATCATCTCCATGAAGCACAACTATGTAGTCAAATACATTGTCAATTGCATAATTAAAAGCTATCTTATGAGAACCTCCTAAATTATAATTTTCTCTATTTCGTAAAATCTTAATTGGCATATTTCCATGTTGTGATATAAAATCTCTAACAGTTTCTTCAGTGTTATCTGTGCTTCTATTGTTTATGAATATAATTTCATTAATATAATTTAAAATATTGCTGTCAAGTTGGGATAAAACTCTTGTAATTTGATTTTCACAGTTATATCCAGGTATGAATAGCAAAATTTTATCCATTAACAACCTCACACCTTTCAAATATAAATTTAAAATATGTATTCGCTTCAAAAATAGTATGAACAAAATTTAAAAATACATGCAAAAAAATTTTAAAAGTAGCCAATGCATTTTAATATAATAAGTTAGCTACACCTTCAAAAAAGTATAGCTTAAAATATTCCTATTTTTAAAAAAATATTTTAAGACAGGATTTAGTTTTAAATTTATATTCGACAAGGGTAAAATTTTAAAAGAAAAGACACTGTTCTTTAAACAGACGTTTTTAGATATAACAAATAACCCTGATCTGTTTTTCTTTTTTTGAAAGGGTTTTATGAAAGAATGCTCTTATTTAGTTTTCATTTATTTTAAGCTTAGTAAATATTAATTTGAAAATATTATTTTTTAAAAAACTCTGCTACAGTTTTAGAATTTAGTCTATTTAATAGGTTTTTATCAATTATATTTTTATTTGCATAGAATTCCATAGCTTCTTCATCATATCTTAGTTTAAACACATATTTAAACTCTCCCTTTGAAACAAGCCCTGCAAATCTGCTAGCTTTTTCTCGTGCAAATCCATTTAAATATTCTAAAAATGGGTTAACAAGTTCTTGGTGTAATTCAACAGTTATTTTAGTTTTATGCGGTGTAAGGTTTTCAACTGATTTTATTTTTTTATCTAATTTTTCTAAA
>JAVBPD010000150.1:0-12235 GCA_031549885.1 Clostridiaceae bacterium | reverse complement strand
AGTATTTGGCTCTGCTGTAGTGGTGTTACTTGAAGTATTGTTAGGATTAGTTATATTTTGAGATGTATCTTCAGTATTATTTGCGTCCGTTGTGTTAGTTGTATTGGATTTTGTTGTATTAGTTGTGTTACTTGAAGTATTACCAGTAGTAGTGTTTGGTTCAGTTGTATCAGTTGTATCACTTGATGTATTAGGTTCAGTTGCGTTGGTTGTGTCACTTGATGTGTTGTTAGGGTTAGTTATATTTTGCGATGTATCTTCAGTATCGTTTGCGTCTGTTGTGTTAGTTGTATTGGATTTTGTTGTATTAGTGGTGCTACTTGAGGTATTACCAGTAGTAGTGTTTGGTTCAGTTGTATCAGTTGTATCACTTGATGTATTAGGTTCAGTTGCATTGGTTATGTCACTTGATGTATTGTCAGGATTAGTTATATTTTGAGATGTATCTTCAGTATTATTTGCGTCTGTTGTGTTAGTTATATTGGATTTTGTTGTATTAGTTGAGTTACTTGAAGTATTACCAGTAGTAGTATTTGGTTCAGTTGTATCAGTTGTATCACTTGAAGTATCAGATTCAGTTGCGTTGGTTATGTCACTTGATGTATTGTCAGGATTAGTTATATTTTGAGATGTATCTTCAGTATTATTTGCGTCTGTTGTGTTAGTTGTATTGGATTTTGTTGTATTAGTTGTGTTACTTGAAGTATTACCAGTAGTAGTATTTGATTCAGTTGTATCAGTTGTATCACTTGAAGTATCAGATTCAGTTGCGTTGGTTGAGTCACTTGTTGTGTTGTTAGGGTTAGTTATATTTTGAGATGTATCTTCAGTATTATTTGTGTCTGTTGTGTTAGTTATATTGGATTTTGTTGTATTAGTTGTGTTACTTGAGGTATCAGGTTCAGTTGCGTTGGTTGAGTCGCTTGATGTATTGTCAGGGTTAGTTATATTTTGAGATGTATCTTCAGTATTATTTGCGTCTGTTGTATTAGTTATATTGGATTTTGTTGTATTAGTTGTGTTACTTGAGGTATCAGGTTTAGTTGCGTTAGTTGTATTACTTGAGGTATCAGGGTCAGTTGCATTAGTTGTATCACTTGAGGTATTGGATTTTGTTGTATTAGTTATATCACTTGAGGTATCAGATTCAGTTACATTAGTTATATCGCTTGAGGTATTAGATTCAGTTGTATTAGTTATATCGCTTGAGGTATTAGATTCAGTTGCATTAGTTATATCGCTTGAGGTATTGGATTTGGTTGTATTAGTTATATCGCTTGAGGTATCGGATTCAGTTGCATTAGTTATATCACTTGAAGTATCAGGTTCAGTCGCATTAGTTGTATTACTTGAGGTATTGGATTCAGTTGTATTAGTTATATCGCTTGAGGTATTGGATTCGGTTGTATTAGTTATATCGCTTGAGGTATCAGGTTCAGTCGCATTAGTTATATCAGTTGAGGTATCGGATTTGGTTGTATTAGTTATATCGCTTGAGGTATTGGATTCGGTTGTATTAGTTATATCACTTGAAGTATCAGGTTCAGTCGCATTAGTTGTATTACTTGAGGTATTGGATTCAGTTGTATTAGTTATATCGCTTGAGGTATCAGATTCAGTTGCATTAGTTGAGTTATTTGATGTATTGTCTGTGTTTGTTTCAAAGGTTGAATCATTATTTTCGGTTAGAGTATATATATATTTAATATTTAAATCAGATGTAATAGTAACGCTATCGATGATTTCATATTCTGTATCTATCCCTATTGACATGTCATTTACTTTAATATCATGTAATTCGTAATTTGTTATTAAAAGTGATATTATTTCATAAATATCTCCAGATTGATGCCAACTTGTTAATGTAGGAGAGACACTATCTCCATTAATATCAAGATATTCTTCTGTTACTGAATATAAATTATCAGTTGAATCAGTCGAATTAGTTGAATCAGTCGAATTAGTTGAATTAGTTGAATCAGTTGAATCTTCTCCTTCAAGCATCATATAAACATTTGTAGCATCATTGTTAATTAAAGCTGTTTCTATAGTTTGCAACATTATTTCTCCATTATCATCAGTTATAGAATTAGCAATTGAAAATTCTGGAATGTCACTTATGGGTTTATTAAATATAATGTCTATAGTTACACTTTTAAGAGGTTCTATTAAATCATTTTTAAATATTAAAGATGTGTCAATAATTCCCATGCCTGTTTCTTTATTAATAACTACATTGTAAGTTTCTTCTATATCAGAACTATGTAATACAACCTCTGTTATATGGTTTATGATATCAATTGGAAATTCCATAATAAAAAAGTTATTACCTGTTATGACATTTGAAGAGTTATCTAATTCATAAGTATACGATATTTGATTTTCTGATGTACTTATTGGCTTAGAAATAGTAGATGATTTATATGACCCATCATAACTTAGATCGTATGTTTCTTCAATAAATGCATTTGTAACAACAATATTATTAAATACAATGCAAAGTGCTACTATGAATACTAAAATTGATTTTATTGTAGGATAAAAAATTTGTTTTAACTTCATCTTTCTCTCAATCCTTTTTATTTTATTTAAATGCGATATAGATAATATAGATTATTTTGCGTTATTTTATACATATTTAACGAATATTGTATTATAAGAAAAATGAAATTATTTTTTGTTTAATAATTAAGTGAGGAGTTGCATATGTTTTACGAAAATATTAAAAAGAATAATATAAAAAAGGAGCCGGGGCTCCCTAGAAAATTTTAATTATAATGAATACTATAAAATTTTAATTATAATAAATTTTTTGCAATTCTATCTATAACAGAGTCTAGAGGTATAATTTCTGCAATATCTTTGCTTCTTTCCTTTAATTCTATATTTCCATTTTTGATGCTTTTTCCTACTATTATTTTAATTGGTATGCCCAATAAATCGGCATCCATAAATTTAACTCCACATCTTTCTTCCCTATCATCTAAAATGGTATCTATATTTAATTTATTCAAATCATCATATAATTTATTTGCTATTTCCATTTGAGAAGCATCATTTATTGAAATTGGTATTATGATAACTTTATATGGCGCAACTTCCATTGGCCATATTATTCCTTTATCATCATTATTTTGTTCTAGTATAGCTGCCATAGTCCTATTTACTCCAATTCCATAACAGCCCATAACAAAAGGTTTAGAATTTCCATTTTCATCTATGAAATTAGCTTCCATTGGCTTAGAATACTTGGTACCTAATTTAAATATGTGACCAACTTCTATTCCTGGAGCAATATTAAGGGCAGCACCACACTTTGGACATTTGTCTCCATCTACAATATTTCTAAAATCTCCCAAAGTGCCTGTAAAATCTCTTTCATAGTTTGCATTTTCAAAGTGATATTCAGTATGGTTTGCTCCTATTATAAAGTTTGTCATATTTAAAATCTCATTATCTACAAATAGAAAATCACATTTTAAACCAATTGGTCCAGCAAACCCCACATCTGCAGATGTTGTATTGTACACAGTTTCAGGGTCTGCAAGGTTAAATTCTATAACATTGCTTAAAGCATTGATGACTTTTATTTCATTTACATCTCTATCGCCTCTAACCATTACAGCACAGGTTTTATCATCTGCTTTATAAATAATTGTTTTAGCAAAATTTTTGGATGTGGTATTGAAGAAATTAACAAGCTCGTTGATGGTTTTTACATCTGGAGTATGGATTTCTTTAAGAGGTTTGAAATCTTCATGTTCACTTAATTCTATAAAGCACTGAGCTTTTTCAACATTTGAAGCGTAATCACATTTTGAGCAAAATGCTATTTTGTCCTCTCCAATATCGGATTTTACTATAAATTCTGCAGAGCCTGAACCACCTATTGAACCTGAATCTGCTTCAACGCATTTTACTATTAGTTTACATCGTGTAAAGATATTGTTATATGCTTCATACATTTTATTATAAGATATATTTAATCCTTCTTCATCTTTATCAAAACTATAAGCATCTTTCATCAAAAATTCTCTAGATCTCATTACTCCAAATCTTGGCCTTATTTCATCTCTAAATTTTGTCTGTATTTGATAAAGGCTTACTGGCAATTGCCTATAAGATTTAATTTGACTTTTCGCTATATCAGTGAAAATTTCTTCATGAGTTGGTCCTAAGCAGAACTCTCTATTATTTCTATCAGATAGTCTAAATAAATTTGGACCATAAGCTTGCCACCTTCCAGACATTTTCCACAATTCAGATGGAATTAAAGTAGAAGCTAAAAATTCTTCTGATCCTTGTTTATTCATCTCTTCTCTTATGATATTTTCTATATTTTTTAAAACCTTTAATCCAAGAGGCATATAGCTATATACTCCAGATGCTACTTTATAAATTAAACCTGCTTTAAGCATGAGCTTATGGCTTATAACATCAGCTTCTGCAGGATCTTCCCGTTTTGTACATAAAATAGAATTTAATAATTTCATATAATCATCTCCTAAAAATAAATAAAAAAAGTCCATTAACCCACGAAGGGGTCAATGGACGACGGTACCACCCTAATTAGAGATGTAAAATCTCTCACTTTTAGACTTTATCGGGTCTTCCCGCTGTATTTTCTACAGAACTAGAAGGTGGGTTCGAAATATTTCAAATAGAAGCTTTCACCAAATGCTCCCTCTCTTTTAAAATGAAAAAAATTCCTACTAATCCTTCATCATAGTTTTTATTAATAAGCTCTTCCCCAGTATAATAAATGCTTTGCTTCTTTTCCACAGCAAATACAAGTATCGGAGATCTTTTCTTCATCAAATGGAATATTTCTTGAGGATATTCCATATTCATCTTTTATTTTATCCTCACAAGCTCTGTCGCCACACCACATTGCTTTTATAAAGCCATTTTTAGTGTCAGCAATTTCTTTAAATTCTTCAGTAGTTTTAGCAACATAAGTTTTTTCGTCTCTTAAAGCCTTTGCTTTTTCATAAAGGTTCTTTTGAATTAAACCTAATAATTCTGGAATTTTTGTTTCAAGCTCATCTAAAGAAACTACGATCTTTTCTCTAGTATCTCTTCTAACTAGTACAGCTTGGTTTTTAGCTATATCCTTTGGTCCAATTTCAAGTCTAAGAGGAACACCTTTCATTTCGTATTGGCTAAATTTCCATCCAGCACTTTTATCTGTAGAATCCATTTTTACTCGTGTCACCTTTAAGAGCCTTTTTCTCAATTCTTCTGCTTTTTCTAACACACCTTCATTATGCTGAGCAATTGGAATTATGATAACTTGAATAGGGGCTACATTTGGAGGAAGCACAAGGCCATTGTTATCACCATGAGTCATGATTATTGCTCCAACCATCCTTGTAGAAAATCCCCAAGAAGTTTCATGAACATATTTTTGCATGCCATCTTTATCTGTAAATGTTATATCAAATGCACGAGCAAAATTATCTCCAAAATAATGAGAAGTACCTGCTTGAAGGGCTTTTCCATCATGCATTAAGCTTTCTATAGAATAAGTTGAATCTGCTCCTGCAAATTTTTCTTTTTCAGTTTTCTTTCCCTTAATTACTGGTATTGAAAGCATTTCAACGCAGTGATCTGCATATACATTTAACATTCTTTCAGTTTCTTCAATGGCTTCTTTTGCTGTGGCATGAATTGTATGTCCTTCTTGCCATAAGAATTCCCTTGTGCGAAGGAATGGACGTGTAGTTTTTTCCCATCTAACTACTGAGCACCACTGGTTATAAAGTTTCGGCAGATCATTATAGGATTGAACTATTTGAGACCAGTGATGGCAAAATAATGTCTCTGATGTAGGTCTTATACACATTCTCTCTGTAAGCTCTTCACTTCCACCGTGAGTTACCCAAGCAACTTCCGGGGCAAAGCCCTCAACATGATCTTTTTCTTTTTGAAGTAAGCTTTCAGTTATGAGCAATGGGAAATAAACATTTTCATGCCCACATTCTTTAAATCTTCTATCTAAATCTTGCTGCATAAGTTCCCATATAGCATACCCATAGGGCCTTAATATGACAAAACCCTTTACTATTGAATATTCTGCTAATTCTGCTTTTTTAACAATATCTGTATACCATTGTGCAAAGTCTTCATCCATATTTGTAATTTCTGACACTAAATTTTTTTCATTAGCCATCTTAAAAACTCCTTTCAAATTGACATAAATTGAAAATAAAAAGTCCTTCAAACCCCACAAAAGGGGTCGAAGGACGACGGTACCACCCTAATTAGAGATTTATTAAAAAAATCTCTCAACTTTAAGAATTTTAACGAAATTATTCCGCTGTGGTTTACACAGAACTCAGAAGATGGGTTCAATTTTATTTTTGTAAATAGCTTTCACCAAATGCTATCTCTCTTTGTGCAAAAATAGAAATTTACTAGTCTTCGTCAAAGTATTAATATGTGTGTCATTATAACATTATTAACGAGCTAAATCAATAATATTCAAAATTATTTTATGGTTTTGTCAAAATTAATGATTAACCGCTCTGCTTAATTTTATAGTGAATAAAATTTATTAAAAATGTTTATTAAAGATACATTGTCTAAGGTTCCACCAAGTTCACGACAAGAATGCATGGAAAGAAGGGGATTGCCAATATCAACACTTCTAATAGGTAATTGAGTTGATGAAATTGGGCCAATGGTAGACCCGCCTGGGGTATCTGATCTATTTACTAACACTTGATAAGGATAATTGCCGCAGAGCATTTTAAAAATAGCAATAGACTCGCTATCAGATGTATAGCTTCCATTGGAGGCAATTTTTATTGCAACACCTTTATTAATAACAGGTTTATTAACTGGATCAGATTTTTCAATCCAATTAGGATGTATCGAGTGAGCCATATCTGAAGAAATAAAAAATGAGTTGTTCATTATTTTATAATAATTTTCTTCTTCTTTGCTTAGGGATAAAATAATTCTATCTATTAATGTTTTTAAAAATGGAGATCCTGCTCCTTGCTTTGTCCTAGATCCAATTTCTTCATTGTCAAAGATAATAGCTAGATTTATTCCATCATTTGGCTGTGTATCTATTAATGACAAAGTTGACAAATAAGCCATAGAAAGATTATCCTGCCTACCAATTGATATAAATTCATTGTTTAATCCAACAAATTCTCCTTTTGCATATTCATAGAAGCTTAATTCAAAGCTCAATATATCATCAATAGAAACATTTAATTCGTTTGCTATTAAATTAATAAAGAATTTATCTTTATTTGCTTCTTCTGTTAATCCCATAATAGGAAGGGTATGCTTTTGAGGATTTATTTCAAATCCCTTGTTTGCTTCTCTATTTTGGTGTATAGCAATATTAGGTATTATTAAAATAGGGGTATTTAAGTTTATATTTTTTATAATGGGCCTCATAGGGTTTGAGCTTTTTAAGGCGCATTTTCCTGCAATACATAGAGGTCTGTCAAACCATGTGCTTAAAATAGGGCCACCATAAACTTCAGTGTTAAGCTGCAAGTAGCCACCTGGACCAATTATTTCAGGGTTTTCCTTTACTCTAAATCCAGGAGAATCGCTGTGAGAACCTATTATTTTAAATCCATTTTCGCTAATATTATTTTTCCCTATTGCAAAAGCTGCAACTGAAGAATTATTTTTTGTAATAAAATATTTTTTCCCCTTTTCTAAATTCCAATCTTCGTCTTCATTTAATTTAATAAAGTTATTTGATAAAAGCATTTTAGAAATATTGCACGCAGCATTAAAAGAACAGGGGCTTTGGTATATGAAATCCATTAAGTCTTTATTTAATTTAACTACATCATACATAAAAAAAAATCACTCCTTTAACTAACTTATATTATATCATACAAGAATAATATTATTTATCATTAATATTTATTAAAATAAGTATTTATAATTAATTTACCATTATAATATTATTATGAAGGAAGGTGATTTAGTTTATTAATGATTTTTTAATAAGAACATTTGTAAAGGATTATGAGAATGTTGATAAAAAAGAGGTAAGGGATAGATATGGTTATGTAGGAGGAGCGTTTGGAATAGTAATTAATATTATGCTTTTTTTAATTAAACTTATGATTGGTATAATGTCTAATTCTATGGCAATTATGGCTGATTCGTTTAATAATTTATCTGATGTAGCTTCTTCTGTAATTACCATAATTGGTTTTAAGGTTTCATCTAAACCTCCAGATAAAGAACACCCCTTTGGGCATGGTAGATTTGAATATTTTTCAGGTCTTATAGTTGCAACTCTCGTAATGCTTGTGGGATATGAACTTATTAAATCATCTTTTGATAGAATACTTCGCCCAAGTGATGTTTTATTTGAGATAATTCCATTTATAATATTGTTGATATCAATATTGTTTAAGATTTGGCTATCATCATTTAATAGCTATATAGGAAAAAAAATAAACTCTACAGCTTTAAAGGCTTCAGCTTTTGATGCCTTAGGGGATGTTGTAGCAACTTCTACAGTGGTTTTATCTTATTTAATTTCTAATTTTACTAAAATACCAATAGATGGATATATAGGGCTTTTAGTGGCTTTTTTTATAACATTTTCAGGATTTAAACTTGTAAAGGAAACAGTTAATCCACTACTTGGGGAAGCTCCATCAAAGGAGTTAGTACAAAGCATAATAGATATAGTTATGGATCATGAATATATATCTGGAGTGCATGATTTAATTGTGCATAACTATGGACCTTCAAGCTATATTGCATCTATACATGTAGAGATACCTAGAGATATAAATATTATAAAAATTCATGAAATAATAGATAAAGCTGAAAATGATGTTAAAGAAAAACTTGGAGTTATAATTGTAATTCATATGGATCCAATACTTACCGACGATGAGAGCATTAAAGAAAAGTATAATTTTATAAAGGAAATATCAAATGAAATTAAGGAGATAAAATCAATTCATGATTTTAGAGTGATAGGAGATGAGGAGAAGATGACATTTGTCTTTGAAGTTGTGATTGATGAGAAAGAAAAGTTAACTTTATCTCTTAAAGAAAAGATTAAAAGGACATTTAAGGAAAAGGCAAAGCAAAAGTATCCAATGTCTAATTGCATTATAAATATAGAAAGAGATTATTTTTCATATTATTAACAATAAATAAAGCTTTCCATATAATGTAATGTAATGAATAAGGAGGCTTTTTTATGTCTAAGGTTCTCAACTACTTTTCTGGTACTAATACAGCATTTGGATTTAAATCTTTTTATCATAACATTATTTCAAAAAATGAAGCAAATATAATAATTTATTTAAAAGGTGGCCCTGGAACAGGCAAATCCTCTTTAATGAAGAATATTGGCAATTATTTTATTGAGAATGGAAATAATGTTGAATATCACCATTGTTCTTCTGATATACACTCATTAGATGGCGTAGTTGTAAAAGATTTAGGTTTTTGCATTATGGACGCTACTGCACCACATACTATGGACCCAAGCTATCCAGGTGCCATTGAAAAAATTATTAATTTAGGAGATTATTGGGATATTCAAAAACTTAGGGATCATAGAAGCAATATTTTAACTATAACAGATGATATTTCAGCAATATATAGAAAAGCATATTCTCATTTTTATAGTGCAAATTTCTTTTGGGAGAGAATAATGAAATTAAACCTAGAAGATAGAAATGTGTTAGAATACAATAAGCTTTTAGGATATATAGATAATGATATACTAAGCTTGATACCATGTGGAAAAGCAAAAGAAAGGCAGACTTTTGTAACTTCGTTAACTTATGATGATGTTATAACTCATATAGAAGAAAAAATAGAAGATTTTGAAAAAATATATATTGTAAATGGTGAGCCTGGGGAAGGTAAAGAAGATATTATGGATTATATTCATAAAAGGCTTCTTCTAAGAGAATGTTCTATGGAAGTATACTTTAATCCTTTAAATCCTAATTTTATTGAGCATATAGTTTTGCCAAGCTTAAAAATTGCGTTTGTATCTGAAAATGAGTTTAATAATTTAAAGTTCAAAGGGGAAGTATTAACTAGGGAGACTATGCGAAAGCTAAGTAAATTTGATTCTTATGAAAAAGAGCTTTATAGGATTAATTTATATGAATTTATAAAACTTGCAATGTTTGAATTAAAAAAGACTTCAAAGGTTCATAGAGACTTGGAAAAAATATATATGGAAGCTATGGACTTTAATGAAGTAGACAAGGTATATGAGAGCATTATAAAGCAAGTATAAAATAAAAGCTGTTTAGCTAGAAACTAAACAGCTTTTATTATTTAAAAATATGCTATTTAGTTAAATGCAAATTAGCCTTTTTTATGCTAAAATAGCATAAAAGGGGGATATATATGCAGAATAAGAATTACTTTACTAATACATTATTGCTTGGTTTAATTGGTACACCGCTGCTTATTGATTTGTCTATTTTTTTGGGAATAATATTAATAAATATAATTCAAGTGCAAATTTTTCCAATTATATTAGCTGCTATGATTTTATCTGCAACTTGGATAATCTATATTAAAAGGGCTAATATACCAGATGATTTTTGGCATAGGTTTTTACCAATATTAATATCATTTTGCTATTATATGATGGTTTGGATAGTTATGTATGGAATATATGGATATAAATATACTGGTAATTTTCAAGTACTATTTCTTATTTTTACAATTCCATATTTTTTACTTAATTTTATATTTTCTATAAGTGCTCTTTATCATTGGTTTCCTTTTATTCAAATAGGTATACTTTTTCTTATAACAATTTTAATGGTATTTTTTCCTAAAAATAAAAAACTACATAGCTTTAAAAAATTGTCGATTTATGTATTTATTATAGTTTTTATTATTAGCCTAAGTTTATATCAAAGATATGACAGCAGTACGAAAGTTTTATATGGATATGACAATAAAATTGTATCAGTTCAAGATGAGCTTAATATTTATGATTACACTCCTTTTATGAAAAATAATAAGCTAAAGATCCCAACTGAAAAAATAGACCTTGAAATATCAAAAGGTTATCCAAGGTTAGATGGGGCAACTGCCGCTTATCCTGTATATGCTGCTTTAGCACAATCAATTTATAAGGGTTTAAATGAAAATACAGTTTATGAATATGTACAATGTTCAAAAACTGATGAGGCTTATAACAGGCTTATAAACAATGAAATTGATATTTTGTTTGGAGCTATGCCTTCAAAATGGCAAATGAAAGAAGCAGAGAAAAAAGGAGTAAAGTTAAATATGACAGCTGTTGGAAAGGAAGCTTTTGTATTTATTGTAAATAAGGATAATTCAGTGGATAGCTTAACCATTAAGCAGATACAGGATATATATTCAAAGAAAACAGTTAATTGGAAGGATGTTGGAGGCATTTCAAAAAATATCATGGCATTTCAAAGACCTGAAAACTCTGGGAGCCAAACGATTATGGAAGCTATAGTTATGAAAGACCTAAAACTTGCTGAACCTATTGTTGAAGAAAATGCTAACATAATGGAAGGGCTTGTAAGCAGCGTTGCAGAGTATAGGAATTACTCTTTTGCTATAGGATATACATTTAGATATTTTGTAAATAATATGTATTCGAGCAATAATATTAAGATATTAGCTATAAATGGCATAATGCCAACGGTTGAAAATATAAAAAATGGATCATACCCTTTTATAATAGATGTATATGCGGTTACAGCAGGTACTAAAAATGAAAACTCTCAAAAAATTATCGATTGGATTTTATCTAAGCAAGGTCAGAGGTTCATTGAAGAATGTGGATATGTATCTAAATAGTTAAATGGGGCTGTTGCATAATCGATAAAATCAATTCTGCAGCAGTCTTTTTTATCAAAATTATACTATGACTATTAAAAATAAATTTTGAGATTATTTAAGTACAAATTTGTCTTAAGTATATTAACTTAAAATGCGGTGTTAAATACCGTATTATAACCGATGAGAAGTATTGTTTTATAAGGTTAGTCTAACGACTTTGTGTTTTAATATATGCCAATTAAACCTCTCTTTTTTATTTTTTAAAAAAACAGGCTTGTTTTCTGTATTTAATTTATATTCATTAAATTATTTTATAAAAATTAATATTATATATCCTAAATTATAACAAATTGCTTAAATCTACATTCTTATCTTTTTTAATTATTTTATCTAAAGTGCTCTGGGTCACATATCCTCTATTTAAATATTG
>JAVBPD010000109.1:0-46566 GCA_031549885.1 Clostridiaceae bacterium | reverse complement strand
CTCTAAAGATAAAGGAGAAAGATCTATTTGGTTGCGTGTTTCCTTTATAGGGTCATTTTTAACTCTTGCAGTAGGAAATACATTATCCCCAGCATGAGTTTCAATATTAATACCCATTCTTTTAAATCCTTCTTTAAGATTCAAAAAATTATTATTGCCCATTATGCTGCTCCTAATATTATTGCTATATTTATATTGTAAAATTTTAATTTTATGAATATAAAATTTTTTTATATTAAAAAAAATAATTTTTACAAGTTGACAAAGTAAAAAAAATAATGTAAAATTATCATTGTTGTTTTGATTCACTAGCTCAGTTGGTAGAGCACATGACTTTTAATCATGGTGTCCGGGGTTCGATTCCCCGGTGAGTCATTTTAAGAACTCCAAAAGGAGTTCTTTTTATTTTTAATTAGTTGTATTGCAATTTGTTATGCCATCAATATTGTATATATATTTTCCAGGGCCAATTTCAATATCCACTCCAGGTGCTTTTATATATATTCCTGTGAGATTTGTTTCTACCATAGTATTATGGTCTGTGCCTTTAGCAGCATTTACTTTAACTCCAGTGAAATTCACATCAATTTCAGATTGACAAGGAGCATTAGCACCAGTTTCATAATGAAAACCAGTTAAATTATTTGCATTTGAACCATTATCTGCACTGGTTGTATTTTTTGAACTTTTTTTAGTTGAATTTGTCTTGTTCTTTGTTGTGTTTTCACTTTTTTCAGAACTAGATTTAGTCGATTTATTTGTAGAATCAGAATTTTCATTGTTTTTTGAAGAAGTATTATTTTTTTTAGTGGTATTCTCATTATCAGTTTCTTTAGACTTAGTAGTATTCTTTTTTGTTTTTGTTGAATTAGAACTACTTGGCTTGGCATAGGATGGTAAATTAGTTGAAACTAAAATTGTAATTGCAGCAATAAAAATAATAGCAGTTAAACAAATAATAAATTTTTTAATATTTATATTTATTTTTAACACCTACCTTAAGTTTTTACACTATATATAAAACTTTATTAATATATAAGCTTAAATAAATACTATAATATAAATGAATGAAAAAACTAAAATAGGTCTTAAATACATACATAAACAGTATTGAAATAATGCATTTTCATGAATGAGCTAGAGAAGCTCGTTTATCATCACCGCCCAATGCTATAAAACCTTCTCTTATTTTATTCTCAATCTCTTTAAGGTCACAATTCTCGCATTTTGATAAAAAAACCTTTGACATAAATTAAAACTCCTTATACCTTAATGATAATATGATAAAATTATATTATGATAAACTATTAGTTAAATACATGCTAGAATAATATTAAAAGTTCATATTTAATTCACACAAAAGCATTATTATGTAAAAAATAAATGGAGGGACTTCTAAATGGTTAAAAAGAAAAAGTCAACTGTTAGAAATTGGGCTGTATCTATACTTATTTTGGTAATCG
The DNA here is from genome assembly GCA_031549885.1 of Clostridiaceae bacterium. Taxonomy (GTDB): domain Bacteria; phylum Bacillota; class Clostridia; order Clostridiales; family Clostridiaceae; genus WQUF01. The sequence continues at coordinate 45,103 of JAVBPD010000109.1, read as the reverse complement.
TTGCAGTTATAGTATACGTATTTCTAACTAAGAAAAACACAACAAATTATGAAGAGGTGGAAGCTAAAGTTGGTAACCTAATAACTTATTACACATTTTCTGGAAATATTACAGCTAAAAATCGTGAATCTGTAATATCAGAAAAATTGATGCAAGTTTCGGAAATTAAAGTTAAAAATGGAGATTTAGTTAACGAAGGTGATGAACTGATTGTAACCTCTACAGGAGATACTATAGCTGCTAAAATATCAGGAGAAGTACAAGGTTTAAACGTTGAAGAAAATGCCACTGTAATGGCTGGAGTAAAGCTTATGGATATTGTTGATTATAATAATTTACAAATAAGCGTTAAAGTGGATGAATATGACCTTCCAGCAGTAGAAGTTGGCAAAGAGACAAAAGTTAAAATAAATGCTTTAAATAAAGAAATAAATGGTACTATAAGTGATGTTTCAAAAAATGGAACAACATTAAATGGTGTGACATTTTTTGAGGCTGATATAGATTTACAAGAAGATTCTAGTTTAAAGTTAGGAATGTCTGCTGAAGTGAAATTATTAAATAGCAAAGCTGATAATGTTGTAATTTTACCTATGTCTGCAATACAGTTTAATACTGATAACACGGCTTATGTGTTAAAAGAAGGAAAAAATGGACGCCCTGAAAAAATAGATATTACAACTGGTATCAATGATGGCAATAGTGTTGAGATAAAAACAGGAGTTGTAAATGGTGAAAAAATTTTGTACACAAATGATTCACTAACTGATTTACTTCAATCAAGGCCTGTGAGGAGGTAGAAACTATGCCTGAGATTTTAAAAATGATAAATATTTGCAAAAGCTATTATATGGGAGAAGAGGAATTGCAGGTTCTTTTTGATGTAAATTTAATTGTTAATTCAGGAGAATTTGTTTCATTATTAGGACCTTCAGGCTCAGGTAAGTCAACAATGATGAATATAATCGGATGTTTAGATGTTCCAACAAAGGGAAATTACATTCTATCTAATAATGATATAAATGATTTAGATGAAATTGAACTTGCACATGTAAGAAATAAGGAAATAGGATTTGTATTTCAAAGCTTTCATTTGCTGCCAAGGCTTTCTGCACTTCAAAATGTAGAACTTCCCCTTATATACTCAGGTCTTTCACGAATAGAAAGGCGAAGGAGAGCTATGGAAATATTGGAACAAGTTGGGCTTTCAGATAAAATGAGGAACATGCCAAATCAGCTTTCAGGAGGTCAACAACAACGTGTTGCAATTGCTCGTGCTCTTGTTACAAAGCCTAGTATATTGCTTGCTGACGAGCCTACTGGAGCACTTGATCAAAAAACAGGTCAACAAATAATGGAACTTTTTGAACAAATAAATAAAGATGGAAAGACAATAATAATGATTACTCATGATATAAACATTGCAAGCCATGCAAAAAGGGTAATTAATATATTAGATGGTTATTTAACTGAACAGGAGGCGAAATGATTTGTTTATTGAAAGCATAAGGATGTCCTGGGAGAATATCATAAATAATAAACTAAGATCATTTTTGACTATGCTTGGAATTGTAATTGGAGTAGCATCTATAATTGCATTAATAACTATTGTACAAGGTGCAAAGCAAAGTATAAGCGATCAGGTGAGCTCATTAGGAGTAAATAAAATAATGGTATCAGCTACAGGTACTCCGCTTAAACAAGGATTAAATGATGAAGATATAAGTAAAATAGCTTCATTAAACAATATAAGCGGTATATCTCCTACAATATCAGCAAGAACTAGCATAATATATAATGATTATATTAAGGAAAATGTATCAATACAAGGAAAAAACGAAGTATTCTTTAAAAATGACGAAACGCTTTTAAGGAATGGGAGAACAATTAACATATTAGATATAGAATCTAAAAATAATGTAGCTTTAATTGGGGATAATGTTGCAAATGATCTTTTTTATGGAGTAAATCCTATAGGTAAAGAAATAGTTATAAATTCCATATCATATCAAATTATTGGAACGCTAACAGCCTCAACTGCCTTTACCATGAATTCTAATAATAATGCTATTATTATTCCATATACCACCGCTATGAAAACTCTAGGTGTAAAAAATGTTGTAAATTTAGATGTTTTTTTAGTAGACACAAGTAAAGCTGACCAGAGCGTCAATGATATTAAAAGTGTGCTAAATGAATCTTTTAACTATAAAGATGATTCTTTTACAGTATTTAATATGGGCGATATGATAAAGTCATTTCAAACAATGATGTCTATGATGTCTATGCTTCTTGCTGGTATTGCTGCTATTTCATTAGTAGTAGGAGGTATTGGCATTATGAACATGATGCTTGTTTCAATAACTGAACGTACAACTGAAATTGGACTTCGAAAAGCTTTAGGCGCAACACCAAATACAATTCAATTACAATTTATAATAGAGGCAATATTCCTTTCGCTTATCGGTGGAGTAATAGGATTGTTATTTGGAAGCACTGTGGCATATGTAGCATCATTGCTAATTGGATTAGGATTTACGATAACACCATCTACAATTGCGCTTGCTGTGGGATTCTCAGCTGCAGTAGGAATAATATTTGGATATGCACCAGCTAGAAAAGCAAGCATGTTAAATCCTATTGACGCATTAAGAAGCCTTTAATATCATAATAAAATATGAAAAAGATGGAAATATATTTAAATAAAGAAGGATATGGAATAATATATGAAGAAAATGATAGATAAGCGCTATTTAATGCAACGGAAAATTTGTGTTTAAAATAAATAAATTTGAGAGGTCTGATTTTATTGGTTAACTTATGCCTATTAGGATGTGGAGGGAGTGTCCCGCAGCCTGAAAGAAGTTTAACATCGTTATTATTAAATATAAATGGAAGCAAAGTATTAATAGATTGTGGCGAAGGAACTCAGGTGTCTATGAAACAAATTGGATGGGGTTTTAAAGGCATTGATACAATATGCTTAACTCACTTTCATTTAGATCATATTTTAGGGTTACCTGGTCTTATTTTAACAATTGCAAATTCTGATAGAAAAGAAAATATGAATATAATAGGTCCTTTAGGGCTTTCAAAAGTCATGGACTCCTTTAAGATTTTCTTTAATTATTTACCTTTTCATTTAAACATAATTGAAAGCAATGGCACAAGTAATTCAATTTATGAAACTGATGATTTTAGCATTTCAACTCTTAGTTTAGATCATTCTATAAATTGTATTGGATATAGCATTTATGTAAAAAGAAAGAGAAGATTTGATATTGAAAAAGCTAATTTTAATATGGTACCCCAAAAAATATGGAAGGATTTGCAAAATGAGAGAGATCAAATATATAATGGTAAAGTTTTTACATCAGATATGGTTCTTGGCGAAAATAGAAAGGGTATAAAGATTTCTTATATTACAGACACAAGACCAATAAAAGAAATAGAATCTTTTGTTAAAAATAGTGATTTATTTATCTGTGAAGGAATGTATGGAGATGAAAATGATATTATAAAAGCAAAAGAAAATAAACATATGATTTTTTCAGAAGCAGCAATTTTAGCAAAAAATTCTGATGTAAAAGAAATGTGGTTAACTCATTTTAGCCCATCTATGGAAGATGAAAGTGTTTATTTATATAATGCTAAAAACATATTTAAAAATACAAAACTTGGGTATGATAGATTACAAAAACATATTAAGTATGATGAGTAAAAAAACGGAGGAAATATGAGAGATTTTATTATTGTAACAGATTCAGGTTCAGATTTGCCGTTTCATATTATAAACAAATACAATGTTAAAGTTGCAGGAATATCTTGCACTTTTAATGGTAAAGAGGCAAAAGATGATTTAACAGACAAAATAAATATTAAAGATTTTTATGAATCTATAGAAAATGGTGATATGCCATCTACAGCTATGGTGAATCCATCTGAATTTATAACCATATTTGAGAGCATTTTAAAAGAAAATAAAGATGTTATTTATATTAGCTTATCTTCAAATTTAAGTGGAACATATAATAGTTCCATAATTGCAAAAGAAGCCTTATTAAAAGAATATAAAAATTCAAAAATTTAACTTATTGATTCTCTTTCAGCTACAATGGGAGAAGGATTATTAGTATATGAAGCTTGTAAATTAAAAAATGAAGGAAAATCCTTTGATGAAGTTGTATGCTTTTTAAATGAAAACGTGCTTAATACTCAGTTGTGGTTTTTAGTTGAAGATTTAAATCATTTAAAAAGAGGAGGGAGAATATCTGGAACACAAGCTGTGGTAGGGAATTTGCTAAACATAAAGCCAATTTTAACTGTAGATAAAGAAGGAAAACTTTTTGTATTTGACAAAGTAAGAGGCAGAAAAAAAAGCATAAAGACAATAATCGAACAGTTTAAAGAAAGATGTTCTAATATTAAAGATTCAACAGTATGCATTGTTTATGCAAATTGTGAAGAAGAAGCAAAAGAATTAGAAAAGGAATTAAAATTATTTTTACCAAAAGAAATTTTAATAACACCTATTAGAGTTGTAATTGGAACACATGCAGGGCCATTAGCTTTAGGGTTAGCCTTTTTAAGTGACGAGAAAAAACAATAAAAACATAATTCCACTGTAATAAATTTATAAAGCAATTAATATAATTAATTATACTATTGACTATAGAATGAATGTTCGATAAAATAAAATTATGAGGTGGAATTATGAAAAATGAATTTTATATAAAGGTTGATTTTAATAAAATAGGAGAAGTAAACTTAAAAGATATACCAATTGTAAAAAATCATATTCATAAACAAAATACTTATGTAATATGTGGAGGGCTTGTAAAAAATAAATCAATGACATTAATTTTTAAAATTGATAGCATTGAAGAACTAGAAAATTTCAATGAAAACTATGAAAACAAGTTTTGCAAATATGAAATAACTACATATTCCCCAAGGTTACTTCCAACAAATTAGTTAAGTTATGAAGACATTTTGTGAAAATTATTAATTTTTTTAAAATTATTTTTTGGGTAATTGTTTTCATATCTTTTCATATTATCTTTAATTGAGTAAAATATAATATAATTAGTTTAATCAAAATTGTTGGAGGATAATATGGATTTAAAAAAGCTCTTTTCTCTTCAAGCTGAACTAGATAAAATAATTACAAATAATCACGATTTAGTCCATAAAAATCTATTTTCTAAAAAGATTATTGCGCTTATCGTTGAAGTAAGTGAACTTGCCAATGCCACCAAGTGTTTTAAATACTGGAGTTATAAACCACCTGCACCAAAGGAAATAGTTCTAGAAGAGTTTGCTGATTGTCTCCACTTTGCCATGAGTTTAGGAGTTGAAATAGGTTTTGAACACTTTAATAAAATCAAATATGAAAAGAGTTCAATTCCATTATATGAGCAATTATTAAACTTATATATTGATATTAACGATTTTTTAGCTTGTCGTAATGAAGAAAATTTTGTAAGTATATTTAATGACCTTTTATGCATGGGCTTATCTATGAATTTTACTGAAAGCGATCTCTTTGATGCATATAAAAAGAAATATCAAATTAATCTTAATAGGCAAGTAGAAGGATATTAAAGTTATTTTGTTTGTTTTATAAATATCATTTTTTCAATTTTATAGATCTATAATTGGAATATACATAATTTTTTATAAGAATTTCTTTTAGGATTTTCGCTGATTTGTCTATTTTTAAATCAGAATGATCCTTTTTTGGAATTATTTTTTTTATTGATATTTAAATGGTAATTTATAAAATAAATTAATATATTATATTTTATCATTTTAAAGTGATATACTATTTTCATCAATTAAGTAAAGGAGAAATAGTTCATGGAAATAGATTGCAAAGGTTTATTATGCCCACAACCAGTAATAAATACGAAAAAGTATTTTGATTCAATAGAAGACGGTAGGGCTGTTGTAATAGTTGATAATGAAGTGGCAATGGAAAATGTGATAAAATTTGCAAAAGGCAGTGGATACGATTATACATTAGTGGAAAAAAAAGATGAATATAGAATTGAAATAGTTAAAAAGAATATTGATGAAAATAAAATTAATGAAAAAAATGAATCTATAACCATATTAGTCAGTACAAATTTATTAGGAAGAGGATCTGAAGAATTAGGGGCAATTCTTATAAAAAGCTATTTTTATGCAATGACAGAAAGTGGAAATATGCCTAAATCTTTAATATTTATAAATAGTGGCGTTAAATTAACCACTAGAGGGTCAGAAATTATAGATAATTTAAAAATATTGCAGGATAAAGGTTGCGAGATAATAAGCTGTGGTACTTGTTTGGATTTTTACAATTTAAAAGATAAACTTTTAATTGGGGAAATATCAAATATGTACACTATAATTGAAAAAATGAATGCTTCCACAAACACAATTACATTGTAGGATAAATACTATATATTGATAGCGATGTAAGAGGATAAACTTTTCAATATGATTTTTAACAATAAACTAAGCAGTGATTTACGCTTTGCACTTAATAATGGAATGACGAATTTTGAAAGAATAATTGTGCATTTTAAGTTCGAATCTAAACCATTATTAGATAAAATATCAAAAAGTAGAATTAAAATATTATATTATTTCCCTACCATTAATTTACTCTGTATAAGAGGAGATGCAAAAATAATAAATTCACTAATTGAATTTCCTCAAGTTGATTATATTTTTTTCGATGAGATTGGTGAAATAAATCCACTTATCCCAGTGGATTCAGGAAAAAATTTCAAATATATTAAAAGCCCTCTAACGGGAAAAAATATTAGCGTAGGGATTGTAAGCACAGGGATTCATCCACATGAAGACTTGGTTAAGCCCTTAAATAAAATATATTATTTTTTAGATTTAATAAATAATTATAGCTTTCCATATGATGATAACGGACAAGGTAGTTTTTTAGCAGGGATTATATCATCATCTGGATATTCATCAGAGCAATCTACAAAAGGCGTAGCTCCTGATTCGAACATTTGCATGGTTAAAGCATTTGATAAAATGGGCAAAGGATATTTTTCAACTGTTCTATGGGGTATGGTAAAATTACTATCATTGCCACAGGAATACAATATGAAAGTAATATTATTGCCATTTGAATTTAAAAACACAAATCCAATTATCTTTAAATCATTTGAAATGATTATAGATAAGTTAAGTGAAAAGAATATAATAACTGTTTCAGCACAAAATACAATTAACAATTGCCTAACGCTGCCTTCTTCTATTCAAAAGTGCATTTGCATAGGATCTATAAATAAAAATATCACAAAAAATTTTTTAAGAGGATTTAAGAGACCTTATGTGAAACCTGATTTTTATCTTGATGGAGAAAATTACACTTCTCTTTGTACCAATGAATTCTTTATACCAGAAAAAAACGGTAAAAAACTATATCCTAGGAAAATTAAGGATAAATATAAAAGCTTTACTGGAAATAGCTGTGCAGCAGCTTATGGCTCAGGCCTTGTGGCAAGACTAAAGCAAGAATATCCTGATTTAGATTATAAAGATATTCATGGTCTATTAAGAATAAATTCCGAAAAGATAGTAGAACCATTAAAATACGGTTTTGGTGTTATAACAGCTAATGAAATAAAAAAACTATCCACAAAAGATCAGCGTAGGGGGGATTAAATTGATCTTAAAAATAGATGATATTGTATTAAATATTTTAAGAGAAACCTTAAAAGAAAAAGATAAACCAGCATTACGGCTTTTAGTTAAAGGATTTACATGAAATGGACCTATATTGGGAATAGTTCCAGACGAACTAAGAGAAGATGATAAAGAGTTTTCTGTAAAGGATATTGATTTTGTTGTTGAGCCTGATATTGAATATTTATTTAATAGTGCAACAATTGAATATAAAAAGGGCGTTTTTGGAGGTAAGTTTGAAATAACTGCTGAAAAAATTGATCTATAACTATAAATAAAGGGCACTTTTTTTAAGTGCTCTTTATCTATAAAATTTATTTGCATAAATATTCTAAACTTTTAAATTCAAATCCAATTTCTCTATACTTTTTAATTAATTCATCTAGTATTTGTGAATTTGATTTTGACGTATTGTGCAGAAGCAAAATTGCACCATTGTGAATGCGAGGTATTAATTTTGAAAAGGCAGCTTCTTTTGAAGGCTGATTTTTGTCGTCAAAATCCATATAAGCAAGGCTCCAAAATATGGTTTTATACCCTAAACTTTTAGCAATTTTTAAACTTGTTTCATTATATTTTCCACTAGGAGGTCTATAAAATTTTTTCATGTCTTGACCTGTTATGGATTTATATAATTCTTCAACCTTTGACAATTCTTTATTAAAAGATTCTTCGCTTGAAATTTTGCTCATATCTTTATGAGACATTGTATGATTGCCTATAATATGCCCTTCATTGACTATTCTATTGACTATATTTGGATTTTCCTTTAAATAAGATCCCACTAAGAAAAAAGTTGCTGGAACTTGATTTTCTTTTAGCACATCAAGGATAGGTTCTGTATATCCATTTTCATATCCTGAATCAAACGTTAAATAAATAACTTTTTCTGAAGTATCTCCTATAAAGTAGCTATCAAATTTTTTTAAATAATCTGATGCTTCGTTTCCTATAGGAGTTTTACCTGGTTCAGGAAAGCTTAAGCCCCAATTTCTTGTTTCACAATATATATTTAAATCAGTTAATAATATTAAAAAAATTAACACAAGATAAATAATTTTACCGTTAGTTTTTTTTAGGTATTTTATCATATTTCACCTCTTAATTAATAAATTTAATATTTTTTAGCTTTTGCATTTTTTTATAAATTAAACACTTTTAAAAAAACAATTCTTTAAAAAAGAATTGTTTAAAATTCATATTAATCTTCATCAAAATATTTTGCTGTTGGAATAGCATTTCTAAAAGAAGAAATAGTTGGTGGAATAAATTTCTTTTCTTTAAATATATTGCTGTTTTTAAAGCTATCATTTTTTAGATTGAAATTGCTGCTAAATTGAGCTGAATTTCTCAGCTGAGCTATTTTACTTACTGCAGTATATATTGCAGATAATTTATACCAAGTTTGAAGACCTACTATACCATCAGGGGTTAAACCAAAAGTTTGTTGGAATTGTTTTACGGATTTTTCGGTTGCTGGACCAAATATGCCATCAACTGCTACTTTTGGAATTAGTGGATAAGCATTTGATATAGTGTTAAGCTGCTCTTGAATAGTACGTACATATGGTCCAGAAGATCCTCTTCTTATTAATGAGCCAGGATAAGATTGAGGAACACCAGAAACTTTTTTAGCTGTATCTAGTACAAGGTTGCTTCCATAAAAATATTTTAATATTTCCATTGGAGATTTACCTAAATTAGCTTGGTCCTTGCTTCCCCATTGTGATAACCATCCAGGGCATGTAACGCTATGGCCATCACAATACTGTGTCAATAAAGGCTGTTTAGATCCAGGCCTTTTTACATATGTGGTAAATAGTTCATCAACTAAATTGCTAACATTTTTATAAATATTTCTTCCATATACAAAATATTGATCATAAGCAGTGCTATTTGTTATCTGAAAATCCTTCCCTTTACTTCTATACCATTCGGTATAAATTCTATTCATGGTAAATGATAAAACGCATAAAATGTTTGCCCTTATTGCGTTTTCAGGCCATGTAGCGTATATCTCTGAACATATAACATTTTTAATATAATCTTGAAATGTAACTCTGTAATTAACTCCTGCAGCATTTGGAGTGCCAATATGAACTACTATATATTGTGGGACAACAGGTTCTGGTAATACTACAAACCCTGGTTGTGGTTCAAGTGGTTTAATTGGATCTTCAGGTATTTTTCTTGGATTATCTGCATTTAAATTGACAGCAGTTATTTCGATTATTCTTTCATCATTTTGTCTTGTAGGTTCAATTGGATACATTTCCACAGGTTGTATAGACATTTCGTTTTCCATAAGTTGAGTTCCTAAAATATTTACGGTTGAATAACCAGGTGCTTCTATGACTATATTTGCAGTGCTATAAGGGATTTTTCCAGGACTATAAGAATCTTCCTTTGGAGGAGTTGCTAATTCAACTTCTTCAGTTCTCCCGATGTCATTAGTATTTAGCTCTATTTTAGTCATTGGATTCCCAACTGGAGAAAGGGGAGTTATTGTTATTTTTGCATCTTGAAAGGGAACCAATGAATCTTGTTTATATGTCTCTATTCTTAATAAACCTTTTGCCATAAATTCCTCCAAAATTTTATTTATATAGAAGTATATTCTAGTCATAAAATAAATATTATTAAAAAAACTAACATTAGGTAAAAAAGAACTATGTTTTTCTTAAATTATAAAGAAGGCCAATGTTAAATTATATTTAAATGATAAAAAACGCAATAGAAAGCTATTTTTTCAATTAAGCTTTCCTTAGAATGGATTTAAGCACCATAATGTAGCTGTAAATAAAATTTAAACCATGATATAATTAATTGGGTGATAAAATTGAATAAATTGGATAATATTTATTTAGATAATGCTGCTACATCATTTCCTAAAGCCCCAGGCCTTGGAGATTTTATTTCAAAATATATAGATAATTTTGGTGTTAATATAAATAGAGGGTTTTCTTCTTTATCCTATGAAGCTGAAAATATCGTATACAATACTAGAGAAAGCTTATGTGAATTTTTTAATTTTGACGATCCTTCCCATGTTGTATTTACAAAAAATATTACTGAGAGTTTAAATATAATAATGTTAGGATTATTAAAGGAATCAGATCATGTAATTGTAAGCTCTATGGAGCATAATGCAGTTGTGAGACCGCTTAAGTTTTTAAATGAAAATGGTATAAAATACACAAAAATTCAGTGCAATAAAGATGGCGAATTAAATCCTGAAGATATTCTTAAAACTATTAGAAAAAATACTAAAGCTTTGTTTATAACTCATTCGTCAAATGTATCAGGTAAAATATTTCCACTTAAAAGAGTAGGAGAAATTTGCAAAGAATATGGCATATATTTTATTATTGATACTGCTCAAACTGCTGGTTTTATTCCTATAGATTTTTATGATTTAAATGCAAATGCTATTACTTTTACAGGCCATAAAGGATTACTAGGACCTCAAGGAATTGGCGGGTTCTTAATTGATTTTAAGCTTAATAATAAAATTAAACCTTTATGTTATGGAGGTACTGGAAGTTTTTCTCATCTTGAAAGACAACCAAGCACTATGCCTGACAAATATGAAAGTGGAACTTTAAACATACCTGGTATTGCAGGATTGAATTTTAGTTTAAACTATATAAAAAGCATAGGATTAGACTATATAAGAGATAAAGAGATATTTCTTTTAAAGAAATTTATTGATGGTGTAATGAATATTAAAGATCTTAAAATAGCAGGATCTTTGGAGACAAACGATAGGTGCCCAGTATTATCAGTTTATTCGGATATGTATGATATATCAGAAATTGCCTATAAATTAAGTTGGAAATATGGAATTTCAACAAGAGTTGGCCTTCACTGTTCTCCTTGGTCGCATATGACTTTGGGAACTTTTCCTCAAGGTACTATTAGATTTAGTTTTGGGCATAAAAATACAGAAGAACAAATTGATTACGTTCTATCCTCATTATATGAAGTGATGAACGACAGGTGAATTTATGGAAATTTATACAATAGAAAATAATGAGCTTGTATCAGTAAAGTATAAAGAATTCTTAAAAAATAAAAAGTTAAATTACTGGTTTAATGTTAATATTGATGAATTGTTAGATATTAACAAGCATTTTGATTTTAATGATTCAACTATAAATGAATGTATTGACTCAAATCAAGAAGGTAGGCTTGAGGTTTATGACAATTATAGTTTTGGTGTAATTAACTCAATTAACCATGATGATCGCACCGTAGAGGAAGAAGAACTAGATTTTTTTATTGGCTTAAATTTTATAGTTTTAGTTACAAAAACTGATAACAATACATTTACTTTATTAAAAAATAATATAATAGATTATTTAAAAGATCATTCTATTCCAATGTTGAGTCCTGGTATAATTTTATACAGCATTTTGAATAATATTTCAGGAAAATATTTAAATTTTGTTGACCAAATAGAATCAAAGCTATACGATATGGAAGTTTCTGTATTTGAAGTAGATAATAAAGATTTTATAAAAGATATTCTTAATCTTAGAAAACAAGTAATGGTTATGAAAAAAGTTTCAGAATCGTTATTAGATATTTCAGAGGATTTTGTCGATAATGAAAACAATATTTTAGATAAATTAACGCTTAGATATTATAGAAATTTAGTGAGAAAAGTTAACAGGATAAATATGAACATAACAACAATAAGAGAATATTTAACTCAAGTTAGAGAAGCATATCAAGCCCAGGTTGATATAAAATTAAATAATATTATGAAGTTTTTCACTGTTATAAGTGCAATTTTTTTACCATTAACCTTCTTAGTAGGTTGGTATGGTATGAACTTTAAATATATGCCTGAGTTTGAATGGAAGTATGGTTATCTGTTTGCTTTATTGCTTTCAATTATTACTGTAATGATGTGCATAGCGTATTTTAAAAATAAAAAATATATGTAAAAGGTCATATTAATTTAAGAAGAGCAGTTGATGTCAATATTAATTGCTTTTTATTTTTGTTCTTTTAATAAATCCCTTATTTCTGTTAATAAAACTTCTTCCATTGATGGCTCTTGGTCTAATGTTTCTTGCTCTAATGGTTCTGATGCTAGGCTTTCAATTTCTGCATCCTCTTCTTTTTCTTTCTTTCTAAAGACATTTATCAATTTAACCATGAAGAAAATTGATATGGCAATTAGAAAAAAGTCAATTACATTTTGAATGAACATACCATAAGTTATTTCTGAATTGCGTACTACAATTTTTAAATCAATAAAATTTTGATTAACAAAAATACCGATTATTGGCATAATAATATCATCTACTAAAGAAGATACTATCTTGCTAAATGCGCCTCCAATAATTACACCAACAGCAAGATCCATAACATTACCCCTATTGATAAATTCCTTAAATTCATCAACTATTTTCATCACAAGTTTCCTCCGCTTTAATTATTTTGCATACAATATAAATGATAATAATATTTAGATTAAATATCAATAAACTTGCAAAATAAATTTCCCTATATTTTCTCTATATTTTATACAAAATCATAAAACGTAATATTATTGATTGAAAATGTGAATTTTGAGGGTTGACATTTTAAATTTTAATTAATAGAATTAACTATATAGTATTCACATAAATGCAAAGATATTACAAGAGAAATAGTATATGTTTGATATCATTCATTAGGAGGAAATATGAAGAGAAAAATTTGCATTATTGCTTCATTGTTAACATTTACATTATTGTCCAACTTTTTCCCGGTATATGCGACTAATGTAGATGATTTGAGAAATGAGATTGGGGTAAACCAAACAGAACTAGACAAAGTCATGAGAGAACTTGGGAAGATGGAAAGCGAAATACAGCAGACAAATAATAAGATTGAACAAGCTATGGGAGAGGTTCAAGACACAGATAACAAAATAACGGTTGTAGAAGGAAATATTGAAAGAACAAATAACGACCTTAACAAAGCTAAAGACGATAAGTCAAATAAAGAGAAGGAATACGGAGATAGACTGGTTGAAATATACAAAAAAGGAAAATTTGATTATTTATCTTACATTCTTTCAATGAATAGCGTAGAAAATATAGTTACTAGGATTGAGCTTGCGCAAAAAGCTGTGGACTACGATCAAAAAGTTATTAATGAAATGAAGAAGAAACAAGACGAAATTAATAAAAATATGGACGAGCTTGTAAGCCAAAAAGATCAATTAAGCAGTTTAAGAAATGAGAAACAGAAAACAGTTGATGATTTAAACAGCCTTAAAGTAGAATATGAAGGTAAAAGAAGTGAATTAAACTCTAAACAAGATAAATATAAAAATGAAATAGCTGAATTAAATAGGCAAATAGAAGAATTAGTTAGACCAGTTATTCAACCTTCTACTACGGCATCAAGTAATTCTAATTCAAACAATGTTGCTACAAACAACAATATGGTGGCAAGCAGTAATGTTGCTACTAATAATGATAATGTAGTTCAACAAGAAGTGCAACAAGAGCCAGAACCACAGCAACAAGTTAACAGAGGAGCTAGTGCTGGACAAGGTAATATCCCAAGTTATGCATCGCAATTTCTTGGTGTTCCTTATGTTTGGGGCGGGACAAGCCCATCAGGATTTGATTGTTCAGGATTAACTCAATATTGTTATATAAATGCAGCAGGGATTTCGATTCCTAGAGTAGCAGCAGATCAACAAAATGCAGGGTATGCTGTTTCTACACCTGAACCAGGAGATTTAGTGTTTTTTGGATATCCAGCTTATCATGTTGGAATATATGTGGGAAATGGCACAATGATTCATGCTCCTACCTTTGGAGACGTAGTAAAATATACTAAGATAGCTTATATGAGTGATTATGCAGGAGCCAGAAGATATAGGTAACAGTATTTTTGATAACTTATACAAGCTAAAAACGTAATGAACATATTTATACATATGAAGTTAATTAATACATTTATTAAAACATAATGAGAGAGGAAACTATATAATTGTCCTATATAGTTTCTTTTTTTTTATTTTAAACAAAAGGCAGAAAGAAAATTTATTCTTCCTGCCTTATTAAAAAACTAATTATACTAAATAGAAAAATGCATTACATTCATCATATGTAATTCTCTTTTTTGCTAAACTCTCAATTAAATATATTCTGTGGCTATCTAAAGGTACCTGTATATGTTTTAAAAAGGTAACGGCATGTTCTGTGCTTACTTTTCCTTCACCTAATAATTCAAAAATGTACTCCATGCTCTTTGCAAGCTTATTTTGAGAAGAAATGTTAATATTATTAGGTTTATAATATAATTTGTCCAATAAATAAATTGTAAAATCTGTACTAATCCTACCTTCTTTAAACACCTTAAGGATTGTTTCTTTAAATTGCTTTTCATCCATAGTATAAGTTCACCTCTAGTTAAACAAATTAAATAAATTAAATAAATTAAAACTCAAGAGTTTATAAAATAATATTATTAAGACTATAATTACCCATGTAGTTAGTCAATATAAATTTTACCATATTTCAGCTTATAAGTATATATTTTATGAAAAATAATTAAATAATTATTATAAAATTAAATTATATTATACATTTGTAAATAATTAACATATTATTAATTTATATATTTTATGTTATAATAAAACAAAAACATTGTTAAGGGTGATTTTATGAGTAGTGCAGATAAACAATATTTACAGCTTGTTAAAGATATATTGGAAAGAGGTTATTATGATAAAAATAGAACAGGTGTAAACACTTATAAGCTTCCACATAGGATATTAAATTTTGATTTAAGAATGGAATTTCCTATATTAACAACTAAATTTGTTGCATTTAAAACTTGTGTTAAAGAACTTCTTTGGATTTATAGGGATCAGAGCAATAATGTTAAACTTCTCAATGAGCAAAATGTACATATATGGGATAAGTGGGTTGATGAAAATTATACCATTGGAACTTCTTATGGCTTTGTAGTTGAAAAATATAAACAAATAGACAAATTAATAGATGGTTTAATAAATGATCCTCAAGGAAGAAGGCATATTTTATCCCTTTGGCAAATACCTCATTTAGATGGAGGAACTTTATACCCATGCGCTTTTATGACAATGTGGGATGTGTGCGATGGATTTTTAAATTGCATGCTTATCCAAAGAAGTGGAGATGTTCCGCTTGGAATTCCATTTAATATGGCTCAATATGCTGTTTTAGTTCATTTAATAGCACATGTAACCAATTTAAAGCCAGGGCTTTTTACACATGTAATAAACAATGCTCACATATATGAAAATCAGATAGAGGGCATGAAAATGCAACTTGAAAGAGAAAATATGGATTATGATTCACCAGTTTTAAAATTAAATAATCATATTAAAAATTTTTATGATTTTACAATAGACGATATAATTTTAGAGGATTATAAATATCATGATGCTATAAAGATGGAGGTGAGCGTTTAAGTGCTGAGCATTATAGTAGCAATGGGAAATAATAATGTTATTGGAATTGATAATAAATTGCCTTGGCATATTCCCGATGATTTAAAATATTTTAAAGAAAAGACTCTTAATAAATCAGTAATTATGGGTAGAAAAACTTTAGAATCTTTAGGAAAACCTCTTAAAGAAAGAAAGAACGTTGTATTAACAAGAGATAAAAGCTATGCTTTTAAAAATTCTGATGTGGAAATAGTACATGATATTTCTGAAATTAACAAATATATTTTTGATGATAAAGAGAACTTTGTAATAGGTGGAGCAGAAATATATAAAATGCTTATGCCTTATTGTGAATGTTTATATATTACAAAGATATACAAAGATTTTGCAGGGGATAAATATTTTGAAAAAATTGATGAAGGAAAGTGGAAGCTTATAGAAAGCCAAGGTGTCAGGGAATATTTAGATATTAAATATGAATTCTTAGTTTATAAAAAAATAAAATAGCCTCCTTTAAAATGGTAGGCTATTTTTGTTAATTGTAATTGAATAATCACAGGCGAATATTTCATTTGAGTTTAACTTAATTATTCCATCCTTGTGTGTTAATTTACCATGGGAATCTTCATAATCTCCAATTCCATACCAAGGCTCAATGCAGATAAATGGAGCATCTTTAGAAAAAGACCATATGCCTAAATAATAATGATTTTTGATTTTAACTTTTATTTCGTATGGATTTTTTATGTTTTTTATAGATATGTAATCAGATCCAACATCCTTTAAAACCAAGGTATTTTCTTTTATTATTATATCTTTAATATTTAAAATTTTATTTTGATTTTTTAAAAATGGAGTAGGCTCTCTTTTTATAAGCCCACCTTCAGTTACCTTGTAATTAGATAGGGTTTCATGATTTGAAAATTCTAAATAATAATCGTCGAAATTTTCACTTTCAAATAAAGGGAATTTAAATGCTGGATGGGATCCTATGGAAAAGTACATATCTTTATCATCAACATTTTGGACTTCATAGCAAATATTTAGATTATTTTCTATTAGGCTATAATGTACTTTTAGCATAAATTTAAATGGATATTCTTTAAGTGTATCTTCACTATATTCTAACAAAAATGAGCAATTTGCTTCTTCTTTTTCAATTAATTTAAAATTTGAATCTTTAGCAAAACCGTGTCTATTTAAATTAAAAAATTCTCCATTTACTTTATATGTGTTGTCTTTTAATACTCCTACAATGGGAAAAAGTATTGGAGATATTCCAGACCAAAATTTCTCATTGCCATTCCATAAAAAATCAATATTTTCATTATTTCTTAATAAAATAATCTCTGCGCCATTTTCATTAATTGCACAGGTAAGATGCTCGTTTTTTATTTGAATTTGCATACAAATCTCCTTTTCTATTATCTATTATAGTATAATCAATTATAACATTATTAGAGTAGAAAAAGGATTTAAAGTTTTAAAGGGGGTGTTGTGTTACAATGGATAATGTTTTAATTGCTGAGGATGAAGATAGAATGAGAAAGCTTATTGTAGCTTATTTAAAAAAAGAAGGCTATTATATTTTTGAAGCAAGCGACGGCGCTGAGGCTATTGAAGTTTTTAATAACAATGATATTGATATTGTAATACTTGATGTTATGATGCCTCTTATTGATGGCTTTGGTGTCTTAAAGTACATTAGAAAAAAGTCAAATGTTCCTGTTATTATGCTTACAGCTAAGGAAGAAGATGACGATAAACTTCAAGGTTTAAATTATGGCGCTGATAAATATTTGACCAAGCCTATAAGCCCAAAAGTATTAATGGCTGAAGTAAATTCAATTAAAAATAGAGGTTATGAGAAAAAAGAAGTTGTAAAAAATCAAGATAAAGTGCTTGAATTTGGAAGCATAAAGATTGACTTAGAGTCTCATACTGTGATAATTGATGGAAATGAAGTTTATTTTTCTTTAACTGAGTTTAATTTATTAGTTTATTTAATTAGAAATAAAGGAATACTTCTTACGCGAGAAAAAATCCTTGCTGCGATTTGGGGAATGGATTTTGACGGGGATGAGAGAGTCGTTGATACAAATATTAAAAGGATTAGAAGGAAAATATCTGATAAAAACAACTATATATATACAATTAGAGGAATAGGGTACAAATTTGAGAACAAAGTTGTCTAGAACTAAAGCACGTAACATTCCTAATTTGCCAAAAATTAATATAAGAAAAACTATTTCAAGAAGTATTTCTGCTAAAATATTTGTCATCACTTCACTTGTTTTAATTTTGTTTTTAACCATTATGTATGTGACCATTGTGCGTGGATATGATAGTTATTATAAACATAAAAAAGTAAATACTTATGCCAATTATATAACGACTTTTGGAAGAGAATTTAATGAATTTGAGTTAGATGGAGAGAGGGCACAATATATAACTACATTTGAAAATACATATGCTGTAAAGGTTGTTATATTTGATAAGGATATGAATGTAGAATTTGATGGAAATCAAAAGTATACAACTAAAGTAAATGCTTTAGAAAGCAATATACCAAGCAATGATGTGAAATTAGCTGCTGTTTTATATGACTATAATGGATATGAGAAAATTGAATATCAAAATCAAACAATCATAGGAAGCGGGATAATAACTAAAATAGATAGATATTTGCCACCATATAACGAAGGCGCAATATATGGAATTTGTAAAAATAAATATTTCTCTCATGAAAATGCTTACCCTCAATATTATTATATATTTATATTGTCGCCACTTCAGCCAATTGACGATGCAGTTGTTGGCATAAAAACATTCTTTATATATTTTTATATTGCAAGTATTTTTGTTGTATTTATTGTTAGCCTTATATTATCTAACATCATAACAAAACCTCTTAAGGCTATTAACAATGTAGCTGTTAAGATGAGCAGCTTTGATTTTAGTGAAAAATGCAGTGATAAATATAAAGATGAAATAGGGAGCCTTGCTAAATCATTAAATTTATTATCATCTAATTTGCAAAGATCTTTAAAAAGGTTAAGGGAAATAAATAAAAAGTTAGAGGATGATATTGAAAAGGAAAGGAACATTGAAAAAATTAGAAAAGAATTTGTAGCTGCTGTAAGTCATGATTTAAAAACCCCTGTAAGCGTTATACAAGGGTATGCTGAAGGAATTAAAGATGGAATTTTTGAAGAAGATGAACAGGAGCATTATTTAGATGTAATAATTGATGAAACAAATAAAATGAATTCTTTAATTAAGGACATGCTCGATCTTTCTGCTTTAGAAGGTGGAAATATTGCAATTAAAAAAGAAAAATACAATTTTTCGGAGCAGTTAAACAGTGTCATAAGGAATTTATCTTCAATTGCAAAAGAGAAAGGCATGAAAATCGTTACAAATTCATTTAAAGATGAATTTATAAATGCAGATTATAACAGAATAGAACAGGTGCTTAATAATTTAATAACAAATGCCATTAAATATGGATATGAAAATACAGATATTAATATATTTTTACTTAGAAGTAAAGATGAGTACATAAAGTTAGAAATTGAAAATAAAGGAGAATTAATTTCAAAGGAAGATTTTGAAAAAATTTGGACAAGATTTTATAAAATTGATAAGTCTAGAAATAGGAACGCTGGTGGTACTGGACTTGGCCTTGCCATTTCTAAAAATATTATTCAATTGCATAATGGTGAAATTGGTGGATATAACAAAGAAAATTCTATTGTATTTTATTTTAAGTTAAAGAAAGAATAGCTTATATATTTAAATTTAAATATATACATCCTACTGCATTATCTATTATAGTATAATTAATTAAGTGTATTATTATACCTAATTATGAAAATGCTAAAGGAGTACTTATTATGGACAATGTTTTCAGCCTTTGGAATAATATTATGAATTTAAAATTAAAGATACTGAAAACAAATATTAAAAAAGTTATAACTAGAAGTATTTCTGCAAAGATATTTTTGATAACTTCATTTGTTTTAATTTTGTTTTTAACTGTCATGTATGCCACTATTGTTTTTGCATATGAAGATTACTATAAGCATAAAAAAGTAAATATTTTCATTCAATATATTAATATTTTTGGCAAAGGATTTAATAAGTTAGATGAATATAAAAAAAGCGATTATATTAAGAACTTTCAAAATGATTATTATGTAAAAGTTGTTATTTTTGATAAAAATATGCATTTATCTTTTGACGGAAATTTAAAATGTGAACCTGAAATAGATATGAAAAAAAATTCACATGTAAGCAATGAAGCAAAGATTGCAAATAGCATTTATATAGAAGAAGAACTTTATCGCTTATATCAACAAAGTGCCATTGCAACTTTAGATACTTATTTGCCTCCATATAATGGAAGGGTGCTTTATGCATTTATGGATAATGCCTCATTAACAAATAATAATACAAATTCAAATTACAAATATATATTTATATTATCATCTATGCAACCAATTGATGATGCAGTTACTGGTATAAAAGATTTTTTTGTGTACTTTTATATAGTTGGTATTTTTATTGTATTTATTATTAGTCTTATTTTTTCAAGATTTATAAGCAAACCTCTTAAATCTATTAACAATGTAGCTGTAAAAATGAGCAGTTTTGATTTTAGTGAGAAATGCAGCAGCAAATATAATGATGAAATTGGAAGCCTTGCCAAATCATTAAATTTATTATCATCTAATTTGCAAAGATCTCTTAAAAGGTTAAGAGAAAACAATAAAAAATTAGAAAATGATATTGAAAAGGAAAGAAACCTTGAAAAAATAAGAAAGGAATTTGTAGAAGCTGTAAGCCATGATTTAAAAACTCCAGTTAGCATCATACAAGGATATGCTGAGGGAATTAAAGATGGGATTTTTGAACAAGAAGAAGAGGAATATTACTTAGATGTAATTATTGATGAAACTAATAAAATGAATTGTCTAATAAAAGATATGTTAGATCTTTCAGCGTTAGAGGGTGGAAATATTGCAATTAATAAAGAGAGTTATAATATTTCTAATCAATTAAAAAAAGTTGTAACAAATTTATCACCAATGGCAAAAGAAAAAGGCATGAAAATTCTTACAGCTGAGTTTCAAGATGAATACATATATGCAGATTATAACAGAATAGAGCAGGTGTTAAACAATTTAATTACTAATGCCATAAAATATGGATTTGAAGACACTAATATTAAAATATACTTAAATGAGGACTGCAATGGATATTTAGATGTAAAAATTGAAAACCAAGGAGAGTTAATTTCAACAGAAGATTTTGAAAAAATTTGGACAAGGTTTTATAAAGTTGATAAATCTAGAAATAGAAACGTTGGTGGAACAGGACTTGGCCTTTCTATTTCAAAAAATATCATACAATTACATAATGGTGAAATTGGAGGTTACAATAAGGCTAGTACTATTGTTTTTTATTTTAAGTTAAAAAAGGAGTAGCTTTAAAATGAAATTTAAGGATATAATTTTATATTTTAAAAAGGAATTTACAGAAAACGACTTATCAGCTTCAGCCTCTCAAGTTGCTTATAGCTTGATTTTTGCTATATTTCCATTTTTGATTTTTTTAGTTACTTTGCTTGCTTTTGCAAATATTGATGTAAATGTATTAATGGACAGGATGAAGGATGTATTGCCAACTCAAGCTTATGATATTGTGGGTCAAACATTAACTGAAGTTTTTACACAAAGAAATACAAGCCTGTTATCCATAAGTATTTTAGGTACTATATGGTCTGCATCTAATGGCATAAAAGCTATAGTTAAAACTATAAATAAAGCCTATGAAGTTAAAGAAACGAGAAATTTCCTTCAGCTTATACTAGTTTCTATAACTGGTGTGTTTATATTGGCAGTTGCTATATTGATGCTCCTTGCTATGATAGTATTCGGAGATGTTATAATTGATTATTTACATTATACATTTCACTTACCTGATATTTTGCTTAAACTTTTAGAAGTCTTAAGACCAATTGTAACTTTAGCTGTGGTAATACTAGGGTTTTCTATTGCGTTTACGTTTTTTCCTAATAAAAAGGTTAAATGGAATGAAACCTTAATAGGATCTACGATTACAACACTTTTGCTTTTAATAATATCAATAGGGTTTTCATTTTATGTTAATAATTTCTCCAATTATTCTAAGGTATATGGAAGTATTGGAGGAGTGGTAGTACTTTTAACTTGGTTATTTTTATCCTCTATTTCTATAATAGTTGGAGGGGAAATAAATGCCTTTGTAATGAAATACAATGAAAAAGATATGTTTGACAAGCCTTTACAAAGAAGTTAAACTTTGTAAAGGCTTTAATCTATAGTACTTATATGCTAATCATAAGCAAGCGTTGAAACATCGTCCACTATGTGTTATGATTTTGGTATGGAGGTGATTACTAATGGCAAGAAAAAATATTAATACAACATTAGATGAGGATTTATATATGAATATCAGAATACTTGCGCTGCAAAACGGTCTTAATGCTAATGACTTAATAGAAGAAGGTATGAAGTATGTCATTGAAAAATATACAAAACAAGACAACGATCCACAATAACAGATTGATGAAAATTACATATTTAAATCATAGCGGTTTTTTATTGGAAGATAAAGATTTCTCCATGTTAATAGATTATTATAATCCCTCAAAAAATAAATTAATAGAAAGCATTGTAAAAACATCATTAAAAAATAGCGGAAAGTTTTATATACTTTCTTCTCACTCCCACCCAGATCATTTTGATGCTAAAATACTGGACTTTAAAACCTTAAGAAAGGATATTAAATATATTTTTTCAAAGGATATTGAAGAATTAATATTTAATAAAGATAGTAGTGAAGTTTTTATTGAAAAATTTGAACAATATGAGGATAATATAGTTAAAATAAAAGCTTTTGGTTCTACAGATATAGGGATTAGTTTTTTTATTGAATCTTCATCTAAAAAGATTTTTCATGCTGGAGATTTAAACAATTGGCATTGGAATGAAGAGTTTACAGAAGATGAAATTAAAGAAGCAGAAGATTTTTATCATAAGGAATTAAGGGATATTTCATTGGAAATATCTGAATTAGATTTAGCTATGTTTCCTATAGATCCAAGACTTGGTACGGACTATATGAAAGGCGCCATTGAATTCATCGATAAAATTCACGTAAAATTATTTTCTCCAATGCACTTTCAAGG
Organism: Clostridiaceae bacterium; assembly: GCA_031549885.1. Taxonomy (GTDB): domain Bacteria; phylum Bacillota; class Clostridia; order Clostridiales; family Clostridiaceae; genus WQUF01. The sequence continues at coordinate 21,719 of JAVBPD010000109.1, read as the reverse complement.
ACAATATGAAAAAACTTGGGTCTTTGATGAATATGCTAAATCAAAGAATTGCATACTAATTAAATGGAAAGAAGAAGGAGATGTTTTTTATGAAAATTAATAGTTCATTTGCTCACTATAATTTTAATGTTTTGGATCTAGAAAAAAGTATTAAGTTCTATGAAAAGGCATTAGGATTAAAGGAGAAGAGAAGAAAAGATGCAAAAGATGGTTCATTTACACTGGTATTTTTAGAAGATGGCAATACTGATTTTGAACTTGAATTAACTTGGCTTAGAGATTGGAATAAGCCTTATGATATGGGGGATAATGAAGTTCATCTATGTGTTAAAGTTGAAGGAAATTATGATGAAATTCGCAAATATCATAAAGATAATGGCTGGGTTTGCTATGAGAATCATGATATGGGATTATATTTTATAATTGATCCTGATAATCATTGGATTGAAATTTTGCCTAAAAATAGATAAGTCATTCTCATTTGGATATAAAACAGGCTTAAATCACAAACCAGCTTTAAGAAAATGAGGTGAATAACAGATGAAATATGAAATAATGAACAAAGAGGATGCACTTGAAATTGAGAAGCTTCAAGAAGATTGGAGCCGTGAAGATATTACATATGGCCTTGTTGTAGAAACAGTTGATAAAATTAATGATAAATTAACGCCATATTGTTTTATTGCAAAGGATGAAGAAAATACAATTGGATATATTATGGCGGAAATTAAATTTGATAATAAAAACTGTGTTTTTCCATTAGGTGTAAATTATTTATTTGTAAATGATTTGTATGTCTCAAAAGAATACCGTTCACAAGGAATTGGCCGTATTTTGCTTGAAATTGTTGAAAAAAAGGCCCAGGAAGATGGTATTGAATTTGTTCTATTATCTTCAGCAACTAAAGATTCAGAAGCTGTTCGAAAGTTTTATACTAAAAATGAGTACTCCATTTGGACTACAGTGTTTTACAAAAATCTAAATTAGACTTTATTATAAAATATCTATTGACTTATTTAAAACAAAGTAATATTATAATACATAATTAAAATATATCCAATGACAGGAATAGTATTAAAAAGATATTTTAAGAGAGCTAATGGCTGGTGTAAATTAGCATTATTTTTTTAAGAATCCACCCTAGAGGAAATTGCGATGAGCAAAGCGTTAATCACGTTACGATTTTGAGTGGATAATATTATTATCAATTAAGGTGGTATCACGGTCTTTTCGTCCTTACATTTGGGCGAAAGGACTTTTTTATTTTTAAAGGAGGAAAAAATATGTTAGACATAAACTTAATAAGAAATAATCCAGAAAAAGTTAAAAAAGCACTATTAAAAAAGCTTGATGAGGTAGATTTTACAGAGCTTTTAGAGAGCGATAAAAAAAGAAGAAATGTTTTAGTTGAGGTTGAGTCACTTAAAAATCAAAGGAACACCATATCCAAAAAAGTTGGAGAATTTAAAGCTAAAAAAATGGATGTAGACCCAAGTTTATTTGAAGAAGTTAAAAGAATAACTAGCAAAATAGAAGAATATGAGAAAGATTTGATAGTTATTGAAGATAATATAAATACATGTTTGCAAAGCCTTCCAAACATGCCAGATGATGATGTGCTTCCTGGCGGTAAGGAAAATAATGAGATTATAAGAACTTTTGGCGAAAAACCCAAATTTGACTTTGAACCTAAAAGCCATATTGATCTTTGTAAAAACCATTCATTAATAGATTATGAAAGAGGAGTAAAGCTATCTGGAAATGGATTCTGGATTTATAAAGGAACTGGTGCAATTTTAGAATGGGCGCTTTTAAATTATTTTATTGAAAGCCATGTTAAAAGCGGATATGAATTTATTTTGCCTCCTCATATTTTAAATTATGAAGCAGGGTTTGCAGCAGGGCAATTTCCAAAATTTCAAGATGAAGTTTATAAGCTTAATGCACATGATAGCAAAGATCAATTTATGCTACCAACTGCAGAAACAGCTTTAATAAACATCCATAGGGATGAGATTTTAAAAGAAGATGAACTTCCTAGAAAGTATTTTGCATATACACCATGTTATAGAGTAGAAGCAGGAAGTGCAAGAGCTTCAGAAAGAGGAATGATTCGTGGCCATCAGTTTAACAAAGTAGAGCTGTTCCAATATACAAAGCCTGAGGATTCAGATGCTGCTCATGAAGAGATGATCTTAATGGCTGAAAATTTATTAAAAGGTTTAGGGCTTCATTATCAAGTTTCAAAACTTGCAGCTAGAGACTGTAGCGCTTCTATGGCTAAAACTTATGATATTGAAATCTTTATTCCTAGCATGAATGAATATAAAGAGGTAAGTTCAGCTTCTAATGCTAGGGATTATCAAGCAAGAAGGGGAATGATTAGGTTTAAAAGAAATGACAGCAAAAAGACTGAATATGTTCATACTTTAAATGCATCAGGTCTTGCAACTAGCAGATTGTTCCCAGCATTAATTGAACAAATGCAACAAAAAGATGGCAGCATTTTAGTGCCTGAACCACTTAGAAAATGGGTTGGACTTGATTATATAAAATAAATTTGAAACTTCTTTGCTTAATGTAAAGAAGTTTCTGTTTTTTTGAATAATAAATAAATAACAACAAACAATAAAAACACAAGAAAAAAATATTATATTTGAAAGGAAGTTAGCCAATGGATAGAGTTCACTATAATGTAGATAGTATAATAAACAACAACATGAAAACAGCTGTAAAAAATGCCTTGGAAAATATTGATGGAGTTCAAATGGTTAATGTTGATTTAGGAAATCAGTCAGTAGAAGTTGGATATAATAAACCTGCAGATGAAATAAAAGTAAAACGCTGTATTGAAAAATCAGGTCTTACAATTAATTGCTGCAATAAATAATGGACAAGTTTAAAGGCCAATTGTTTTTAACATGCAATTGGTCTTTAAAGAAATTAAATTTCTTTAACTAAATTTAACTATAATCTCATTGAAATTTGTTAAATTTTTCAGTGATGAATTTTTTTACACTGTAAATAGACTCTAACCAATCATCATTAGTGCACCAAAATTCTGTAACAAAAAGTCTTATATTTAATGAGAGAGCAGTTTGAATTACCATATCAAAATCAACATGGCCTGTGCCAAATGGTATTTCTCTATATTTCCCTGGTAATGATTCCTTCAAATGCACTGCTGATATTTTACCTTCTCCATATCTTAAATCTTCTATTTCATTAAGTCCATACAATTTAGCTGCATTGGTTATATTTCCGCTATCTGGATATACACTTAAATAAGGAGAATTTATTTTATTTACGTATTTAATAGCTTTATAAACAGTGTTCATAAATTCTGTTTCCATTGTTTCAAAAGCTAAAGTTATTCCCTTTGATGATGCCATTTTAATGCATTTTTCTAATGATTTTAAAAATAATTCTTTTGTATAAAATGTTGATTTTTCATAATACACATCATAACCAGCAATTTGAATTATTCTAATTCCTAAATCCCAAGCAAAGTTTATTGCTTTTTCCATAATTTCAATGCTTTTTAACCTTGTGGCATCATCACAGCTACCTAGTGGATATTTTCTATGGCCGCTTAAACACATAGTGCGTATAGGCATTCTAGTTTCACACATGGAACTTATTATTTCAAATCTTTTTTTGTCATCGTAATCTAATCTGCTTAATTTTTCATCTGTTTCATCTATGCTAATTTCTAAAAAATCATACCCAGCTTCTTTTGCAATTAGCATTTTTTCTTTTAAGCTTAAACTATTTGGCATAGATTTTTCATAAAGGCCTAAATGATAATTTTTCATAATTTCCTCCAAATAAGCCCATTGGTTAATGCTCAGAATCTTTCACAAAATAAAGAGCAGCTTCACCAATTTCTCTATTGCAAACAGCTATTACATCCTCATCTTCCCCATTTATAACATCAATGTTGCTTGGTCCACCAATTTTATCAATAGTTACATATTCAAAAGTAAGAGGGTCCTTTGATTTGCATCTGATGTAAAAAAAATCGCTTTCAGGACGACGATATGCTCCAATAATAGTAGGCTTTCCTCTTAACATTCCTCCCCAAACAACATGTCCGAAATTTCTAATAAATGGATACTGATAAACTTCTTCATAAGCGCCATTTATGAATTTATATATCTTAAAAAACCCTCCATGAAAGCTTTCGATAGTAATAATTTCATGGTTTCCATCTTCATCTATATCGACTAAAGCTATATCACTTACAGGTTTGTCTAATAATTTTGTACACGTCCAATTTAGCTCTTTTTTAATAGGGGGAGTAAAAGCAAAGACGCCTTCTTCACAAGAAACAATTCCAGAATCTATACCTTGAAATTTTGTTCTAGAATATCCATGATTTTTAGTTAATCCATCTTTTAATACTGTCAATTCAATAGGTTCATTTAAATTATCTGGTAATATTCCAGCATATACTTTACCTGGATCAGACCAGTCATCTTTATCTTTTTTTGATGAACAAAGAGTTGCAGCGAGAATATATTTTGTACCATCTTCAGATGTGAAAATATCAAATCTATGGACATAGGGCAAATCTAAAATTTTTTTCTGTTCCCACTGGTTATTTTCATTATAACAAGCCCAAATTATTACGGCTTTTTCTGCTTGAAATGTAGGAAAAAAATTTTGAACTGCCAAAAATTCTCTTTCCTTATCAGGTAAAAAAACCATCGACATTGTACCCCCATTATTTTCCCATACTGCAGTTTTTTTAGAAAGTTTAGGTGAATACATGAAACATGAATCCATTCCTTCAGATGCAAATAAAAATTTTAAATCTCCATCAATTGTTGTGTGAGTTACTGCATAACAGCGATTTAAATTAAAAAGAGTTTTTTTAAATATGAACATAAAATCCTCCATTCCTTAAATAAGGGCGAAACTAATCGCCCTTATTTAAATCATTTATTCAATATATTTGCTTCAATTTTTTCTTTCAATTCTTGTTCTGATAGTAAATTTTTAAGACCGATTACTTTAACGCCTTTTGATATAGCATTGTCAAAATTATTAATTAAGCCTTGAGAACAGAAAATAACATCATATTCAAATGCTGAACTTTTAGCTAAACTAATGCTTGAATGGCTTATTTTAGCGTCAATATTTAATTGTTTAAACACTTTTTCCATTTTCATCTTTATTATTTGACTTGATCCCATGCCACTTCCACAAGCAGCACATACTCTTAGCATTATAAATCCTCCTTCTAATTTATACTATTTGTTAGCTATATAAGCTTCATAATTTTCAGCAGCATCAAAATAATGCTTTTTATTTTTCATATATTGAAGTTGAGGAATTGCAAGCAGAGCTATTACAACTATTGCAAAACCAATATATTGTCCATATTTTAAAATTACTCCGATAACTGGCCATACAGTATCCCAGTCAAAGTTACCATGCCATCCTCCAAATTGCGCAAGTCCAAAGAATGCTGCTGCAAATGCACCTCCTAATACTTGAATAATTCCAGAAATAAATGGAATTATCATGGCAGCTCTTACACCACCTTTTTTATTTGCAAATACAGCAAATGTGGCATTATCAAAGAAAACTGGAACAAAGCCTGTAATAATAAGGACTGGACTTTTAAATATAATTAATCCTATAATAGCTAAAAATTGACCAAATGCTCCAAACAAAAATCCTATAGTCATAGCATTTGGGTGCCCAAATCCATAAGTTGCAGCACAGTCTACAGCAGGCATTGAACCTGGAAGCAATTTTGATGATATACCTTGGAAAGATTCAGTTAACTCACCAACAAACATACGAACCCCAACTTGTAATATACATAGATACACAGAAAAGTTCAATGACTTTTCAATAATATAAAATATAAAATTTTGAGTTTTTCCAAACCCTGTTTCATCTATCTTATGCATTAGATCTGGTCCTAAAATTGCTATAATAACGCCAAAGAAAAGCATCATCAAAATACCAGTTGCTACAATATTGTCGTTAAAAATAGATAGAAATCCAGGTAGTTTTACATCTTCTATTTTATTTTCCTTATTTCCAAGTTTTGGAGCAAGCTTATTAACAGCCCAAATACCAAACATTTGTTGATGACCAACTGCAAAGCCTGCACCATCAGTTAATTCTTGAGTAGGTTCAACGCTTATATTGGATGAAACTGCCCAAAATATCCCCAAAAGAATACCTAACATTATAACAACTTGGGTATCTTGTATAAGTGGAAAACAGAAAAGGAGTGTCCAAAGTGCAGTAGAAGATTGTTGAACCATTATATGGCCAGTTATAAATACAGTTCTAATTTTTGTAATCTTTCTAAATAAAACAAGCACGATGTTTATTAAAAACGCAATTAACAAAACCATCATCATAAGGGTAAAGGAGCGGCCAATTCCTTCAACAGCTTTTTGTGCAGCTGCTTGACCAAAATATGGATCTATTACTGCGGCAGTAAGGTTAAATCTATCTTTTAAGCCTGCGAGTATTGGCCTAAAGTTATTAACTAATCCACCAGATGCAACATTTAATATCATATATCCAACTGTTGCTTTAATAAATCCGCTAAGAGCATCATGAAATTTTCTGCCAAGTAATAAATAACCAATGAAGACGATGAGACCAACAAAAAATGCAGGTTTGGTTAAAATATTTATTTGAAAAAATCCCCAAATAGATTGTATAATACTCATATTATTCCTCCTAAAAATTAAATAATGTCTTCTTTACAATTTGCCTTTAACATTTTCTCAATTGCGCTTTCGTCGGATAAAATTTCTACTATTTTTTTTAAATTTTCAATATGAATGTTATTATCCTTTGATGCGAGGACGAAAAATAAACGAGCACTTTCATTTTCACCATCGCCAAATTTAACTGGAGTTTCAGTTTTCATAAAGCTTATGGCTGTTTCATTTACGAAAGAGCCTTCTTGAGCGTGGGGAATGCATATGTCAGGTGCAATAACTATATAAGGTCCATATTTTTTTACATTGTCTATAATTGCATCAACATAAGGAGGATCTATTGCACCATCTTCTATAAGAGGAAAACAAGCTTTTTCTACAGCCTCTTCCCAATTATCAAACCCCTTATAAAAGCTAAATCTGTTGTTTTTAATTATTTCTCCTAACATTTAAATCACACCTTTATTTTATTTTACAAAAAGGATGGGAATGGTAAATTAATATCATCAGTGAAACAATCGTCAAAACCACGAGGGTAATGGTATTCTCTGTCATCTTTGTTATCAGGATAAGTAAATTTTCCACCAACTTGCCATATATATGGTTTAAATTCATATTTAAGCCTATATTTCCTCATATCGTATAGTACATTTATTTCCTGAGGGTCAGCTTGGAAATTTGACCAAATGTCATGGTGGAAAGGTATTATAACTTTAGTATTTAAAGCTTCAGCCATTCTAAGTATATCTGAGGAAGTCATTTTATCCGTAATGCCCCTTGGATTTTCGCCATAGGAGCCAAGTGCAACATCAATTTTATGATCATTTCCATGTTTAGCATAATAATTAGAATAATGAGAGTCACCACTATGATAGATATTTCCGCCAGGAGTTTTAATTAAATAATTAACCGCTTTTAAATCCATTTGATCCAATATTTCTTTGCTATTTCTTATATCACCAGAAGGTGGTTCTGTAATCAATACTGTTCTATCAAATGATTCCAATGCGATAATTTCAATATCCTTTAACTTATACGTATCTCCAGGTTTCATAACTATTAGCCTGTCTTTAGGAACACCCCATTTTTCCCATATGTCTACACATGCTTTAGGGCCTATAAATGGTACGTTGTTTGGACAATTTTTTAATACTGAAGCTGCAACGTTTACATCAATATGGTCATTATGAGAATGCGTAGAGAGTACAGCATCTAATGTTTTTATTGCAAAAGGATCTAATACAAAAGGGGTTGTACGTAAATTTGGTTGTAATTTTCTACCTCCACTCATGCGCCTCATTTGATGTTGCTGAGCCATTAATGGGTTAGCTTTTGTTCTTTTTCCTGTTCCACACCAAAAATCAATGACAATGTTCCCATTTAAAGGAGTCTTCACCCAAATACCAGTACATCCTAACCACCACATAGAAAATGTATTAGGTTTTATATTCTCTTGTTCAATTTCTTCATTAAGCCATGTTCCCCATTCTGGGAATGTGTTTAAAATCCATGATTCTCTTGAGATTTCATCAATTTTATTCATATAAGCCTCCTTTAATAAAAATTTTGTATATAAGTAAATTTGAAATGATCATAAAATATGATTGTTTATATTGTAATTATACATTAATAATGATCAAAGTACAATTATTTTTTAAAAAAGTGAAATATAAATCTTAAAAAGAACATATATAAATAATTATATGAATGTTTATTTTGTTTTATGATCTTTTGCATAAAGTTAAGTATATAAATATATATTGTAAAGAAATAAAAAGAGGGTTACAATTATTATATCTATTTTATAAAACATTTAGATTGAAGAGGATATTGATGAAGAATAATAAAGAAAATGTTTATAAACGTCAACAAAAAATATTACAGTGTTTAAAAAAAAATAAGACAGTATATGTAGATAAATTGGCTTCTTGTTTAGAAGTTACTCCAATTACCGTTAGGCGAGATCTAATAATGTTTGAAAAAAAAGGTATGGTAAATAGATTTTATGGAGGAGCAAATATAATTGAAAGCTCTGTATTTGAAGATCCAAGCTTTACAGAACCATCTGAAAAACTACATAAAATAAAACATAAAATTGCAAAACTTGCAGCAAGTTATATAGAAAGTGGAGATACAATATTTATAAATTCAAGTACAACTGCGCTTTTAGTTTTAAACTATATAGAAAATAAGCATGTGGTTGTGGTTACAAATAATGGTAAAGCTCTCCAAGTTCAAAGGCCTCCGCTGGTAGAATTGATTTTAACAGGAGGGGATGTATATGAGCGTAAACAATCTTTAGTTGGTGAATTTGCAATTAACACTTTGAATAAAATAATTGCAGCTAAATGTTTTTTAGGCATTAGCGGCATAAGTTCTGATAGAGGAATAACAACTTCAGTATTGCAGGAAACTTCTATTAACACTACTATGTTACAAAATTGCAATGGGCCAAGATTTATTTTAGCTGACTCTTCAAAAGTAGGAAGAAATCATAATTTTTTAAGTGGGAAGATACAATATATTACTAATTTAATAACTGATTGGGAAGCAGATAAAAATGAAATCGAAAGATTGAAAAAATATGGAATAAAAGTAGATGTTGTGGGTAACGAAGATTAATATTTTATGAAAAAGGTGTGTGTTTGTCATGAAAAGATTTTTTCCTTATATAGCAGCTCTTATAACAGTTATATTTTGGGCATCCGCTTTTCCGGCTGTTAAATATAGCCTAAAATATTATTCTCCTGAATCCTTAATGCTGTTAAGGTTTATAATAGCTTCAATTACACTTTTTATATATTCATTTTATAAGAAAGTAAAATTGCCAGATAAAAAAGATTTAAAGATTTTTTTAATTGCAGGTTTTATAGGAATTTTTTTTTACATGTGGCTTTTTAATTCTGGGACAAAGCTTGTGACTTCAGGAATAAGTAGTTTTATCATAGCATCATCACCAGTATTTACTCTTTTAATGTCTATAATTTTCTTAAAAGAAAGATCCACAATAATGTCTCTTTTAGGTATGGTTATAAGTTTACTGGGTTTATTTTTGGTTGCATCTACACAAGTTACAGCTGTAAATTTTAATTTTGGCACATTGCTGCTTATTGCTGCTGCTATTTGCAATGGTATTTATAATGTTTTGCAAAGAAAAATATTAAAAAAATACTCTTCAGTTCAATCATCATTTTTTTGCGTATTAGTTGCAACAGTATTTATGCTTATATTTACACCGAATTTAGTTAAAGAAATTCCAAATGCCCCTTATTTAGTAAATTTAATAATAATATACTTAGGAGTGTTTCCTGCGGCAATTGCATATATGCTTTGGTCATATTCTCTTTCAAAAGTAAAAAAAACTATTTATACCACAAGTTTCTTATATTTATCTCCATTTATATCAATTGTACTAGCTTATTTCTGGCTTAATGAAACAGTATCAATGGTTTCTTTCATTGGGGGTATAATAATTATAATTGGACTTTTGGTGACAAATTTACCTTTAAAAGTTGAGCATAAGATTAATTTAAAAAATAAAATGTAAAAAATAAAAAAAAATAAAAAAAAATATAAAAAAACTATTGACGAAGTTAAAATAATTTAGTAATATATATCTTGTCAGCTTTGACAACAAACTATGGCCCATTGGTCAAGCGGTCAAGACATCGCCCTTTCACGGCGGTAACAGGGGTTCGATTCCCCTATGGGTCATTTATTCGGGCGCTTAGCTCAGCTGGGAGAGCACCTGCCTTACAAGCAGGGGGTCACAGGTTCGATCCCTGTAGCGCCCACCATTTGCCATGGCCCAGTGGCTCAGTTGGTTAGAGTGCCGGCCTGTCACGCCGGAGGTCGAGGGTTCGAGTCCCTTCTGGGTCGTTTTTTTTTGCCGGCATAGCTCATCTGGTAGAGCAACTGACTTGTAATCAGTAGGTGGTGGGTTCAAGTCCTACTGCCGGCATATTAGTAATTTAAGGTCATACTTTGTTAAGATAAGGTATGACCTTTTATTATTTTTTTAAATAAATTTTACTCAAAAAAAGTTATCAACAGTTTTTAAGGAATTATCAACACTAATTGTGGATAATTTTTAAGCGAAAAGGCAAATATTATTAATAATGGAAATATGTGCTAATTTTTAAAAAAATATATTAGTTATTTTAAAACTAAACTTGTAATTATTAATTTTTAAAATTTTTAATGAGAATTGTTAAATCAATATGAAATAAATATGGTTAGCTTGTAATAAGGTTTAAAAAACTGTATAATAGAATATAAGCTATATTAAGGAAGTGAAAAATTTGAATGAAAATCACAAGTATAATAATAGTCTGAAAAAAAATTCTAATATAGAACAAAATCCGATTGTTAATTTCGATCAACTACCTGAATATGATTTATTTTTGTCACAAGTAACAGACTACTTAAATGATAAATTTGCTGGTGAAGGGTTTACAAATAACATTATTCAAAATTATATTAAAAATGAGGCCATTTCAAAGCCTGAGGATAAAAAAAAGAGAGGATACACTAAAAAACATATTATTCAACTAGTGCTGTTAAGTTATATGAGACCAATACTCACCACTGAAGAAATTAAAAAGGTGTTTAACTTAGCTTTTAATGATATAAACAATAGGGCAGATGATATTATATCGTGGGAAGAGGCATATAAAGTTTTTTCAGCTATACAATATGATAATTTTCATACATTTTTAGATAAAATAGTAAGTTATAATATGGATAGCACAGATGAAATATTAAAAATGATGAATATTAAAGATACAGAAGTTGAGAGGATAAAAACTTTTCTTGTTGTTTTATTTTTAGTGTCTGAAGCAAGTGCCATTAAAAAAGTTGCGCAGAATATTGTTGATAAATATAATATTTAACAGGCAAGGGTTACTTGCCTGTTAACTGTGGGATTTTATTAGTTTTTTGGGATTTGATGAATCTAAAGTATACAATTTGTATAACGAATAAAGTGCTGATTATTGCAAAAGCTGGATATAAGAAGTTTACTAAATTAGCAAAACCAAATTGGGATATTATAACTGCTGCTGAAAGCATTACAATAATGGCATATTCATAAGGTATTTTAAATATTTTCCCTATGGTGCCAGATAATGTGAATACATCAGATACTTCAGTTGAAAACATTTCAAGCCATATTACCATTAAAAGCATTGCTTGGATAAATCTAGAAAAAATACCAGTTACATATAGCAGGGGTATGTCCTTGCTAAATATTTCTGGGACATTTATTATAAGTACAAAATTTAATATAAGAGAAAGCACTGTTAAAAGAATTGCACCAATTATTATGCCTGTATTTAAAGTTTTTTTATCTTTTACTTCGTAAATGAGGGGAATTAAAACGCCACAGCAAGCAAAAATATTAAAGCATCCATAGTTTAAAGATTGAAATAGCCAAAAGTTTGGCTTTGTATCCATGGATAATATGTACTTTAAATTAACCCTGTCAACTGGATATATAATGTGCAATATAAAAATAGTTAATATAATTATGGTTAAAATAGGGACTATAATTGAATTTACTTCAATTAGACCTTTTGTTTTTCTTAAAGTAATAAATATAGTAATGCTAAGCATTATTAAGAGCCCTATCCATTTGGGTACGCCAAAAAATTCATTAAGCAAAGAACCGCTGCCAGCTAAAATTATGCTTGAGCTGCTTAAAAATAAAGTGCTGAGCAAAACTGTTATTATAGATCCAAAAATATTTGGACATACTAACTGAATTAAATCATTATAAGATTTTAAATCATACTTTATAGATAAATCCACAATGCTTTTTCCTATAAATATGTATAGAAGCATTACTAAAATCATTCCTATAAAGCTCTTATATCCATATTGAGTAAAAAAAATCATTATTTCTCTTCCAGAAGCAAGTCCTGCTCCCACCACAGTCCCCACAAATACAGCTGCAATTTGCAGAGATTTTTTTATATCTATATTAAAACTCCCCCTTAATTGTTATAGCTATATATGTTATTATATGTTTCTCATTGGTATAATTATGTTAGTTTTAAAAAAAAGGTGTATTTATGAAAGAGTGGAATTCAAAAAGATATCATAGTTTAGATTATTTTTTAAAAGAAAAATTTGGTGAAAAGGTGTTTAAAATACCAATAGATGCTGGTTTTACATGCCCCAATAGAGATGGCACAGCAGGTTTTGGAGGGTGTATTTTTTGTTCAAAGAAAGGTTCTGGGGATTTTACTTTAGGATCAAAAATAAGTATCCATAATCAATTTAATAATATGAGAGAAATAATGGAGAAAAAATGGAGAAGTAAAAAATACATTGCATATTTTCAAGCATTTACAAACACATATGGGCCAATTGAAAAATTAAAAGAATTATACTTTCAAGGCTTAAAGGAGGAAGGCGTTGTGGGTATTGCTATTGCTACAAGGCCAGATTGCTTAAATGAAGATGTGCTTGATCTTTTAAGTGAAATAAATAAAAAGACATATTTATGGGTGGAATTAGGCCTTCAAACCACAAATGATAAAATCGCAAAATTTATAAATAGAGGTTATGATTTAAAGGTATTTGATGAAGCTGTAGAAAAATTAAAAACAAGAGGAATTGAAGTGGTTGTTCACATTATATTTGGATTACCAGGTGAAACAAAAGAATCAATGTTAAATTCAGTAAGCTATGTATCTTTTAAAAAAATAAACGGCATAAAATTGCATCTTCTTCACTTAGTTAAGGATTCACCTCTTTATGATGTTCATTTAAAAGATGAAATTAATTTTTTAACTAAAGAAGAATATGTTGATTTGGTGTGCAGATCAATATCGATTTTACCTGAACAAATAGTAGTGCATAGATTAACTGGCGATGGTCCAAGGGATACTTTAATAGGGCCTATGTGGAGTTTAAAAAAATGGGAAATATTAAATGAAATTGACCAAGAATTGAAAAATAGAAATATATATCAAGGTATTTATTGTTAAACTTTAAATTGTTTTGGATTTTTACACAAATAAGCTTGATTCTATTTGGATTTTATTATTATGGATATTTATTGTATATAAAGTTAAAATGTTATTAGACGATAAAAAAGTTATAAGGAGTGTTTAATAGTGGCAAGCTTATCTTTGAAGAATATTTATAAAGTATATCCTGGCAATGTGACTGCAGTTAAAGATTTTAATTTAGAAATACGAGATAAAGAATTTATAGTATTTGTAGGCCCATCTGGATGTGGTAAAACTACAACTTTAAGAATGATTGCAGGTCTTGAGGACATAACAAAAGGGGATCTTAAAATTGCCGAAAAAAAAGTTAACGATGTAGCTCCAAAAGACCGAGATATAGCAATGGTTTTTCAAAACTATGCACTTTATCCACATATGTCTGTTTATGATAATATGGCTTTTGGATTAAAGCTTAGAAAAGTTCCAAAAGATAATATTGATAAAAAAGTAAAAGAAGCTGCAAATATACTTGGAATAACTCATTTACTAGATAGAAAACCAAAAGCTTTATCAGGTGGTCAAAGACAAAGGGTTGCCCTTGGTCGTGCAATTGTCAGAGAACCAAAAGTATTCCTCATGGATGAACCTCTTTCAAACCTTGATGCAAAACTAAGAGTTCAAATGAGAACTGAGATTTCAAAACTTCACAATAGATTGCAAACAACATTTGTATATGTAACACATGACCAAACTGAAGCTATGACAATGGGTACAAGAATCGTTGTTATGAAAGATGGACTTATTCAACAAGTTGATACACCACAATTTATTTATGATCATCCAAATAACATTTTCGTTGCTGGATTTATTGGATCCCCTCAAATGAATTTCATTGATTCAAAAATCTATGAACAAAATGGAAGAGTTGTAGCAAGTTTTGAAGATGTTAAAATTCCACTTCCTGATGATAAAGCATCTGTACTTAAAAAAGAAGGATATGTTGGAAAAGATGTTATACTAGGAATAAGACCTGAGGATATTGACGATAAACCTGAATCAATTCAAAGATTCAGTGACGGTTTATTTACAGCTGAGGTTGAAGTTACTGAACTTATGGGAGCTGAAACTTATCTTTATGTTGTAAAAGGAAATTCAAAGATAACTGCTCGTGTAAATGGTTCATCTCCTGCTAAGATTTCAGAAAAAATAAATCTTGCTATGGATACAAGTAAAATTCACATATTTAACAAGGAATCAGAATTAACAGTTTTTTAATTCGGAGGAATTATGGAAGGCTTAACTAATTTTTTAGATGAGCTTAGAGATGAAAGTAAAATTGACTTTATGATTGTTTCAGATAATGATGAAGTTGTTTTTAATAGCATAGAGAATATTGAAAATCCTATTAAAATAGATATAAGCTTGGGAAGAACTCAAGCTTATATCATTATAGATAAGAAATTTCAGATAAATGCTAACTTATTGAAGTTTATCATAAACTCTAAGCTTGAAGATTATGCAAAAACAAGAGAAAAGATAATGAATCAATTATTTAGCAATGAAGAAATTCCAATAAAACTTATAGAAGAATATTTGCCATTTATTTTTAATGAAGCCACATCATTTGTAATATACTTAAGTTCAAGGCAAGCAGAGGCATTAAGCATAGTTAAACAATTGTACAATAAAGAAGAAGTTGTGATTATAACTCAAGGAGGGTATATAATTTTAAGTGGAATCTTTGAAAGTCCTATGGAACATGCTCAAAGCATAATAGATGCAATTTTTTCAAATATGTTTTCAAAATGTTATATAAGCTTTTATGGTAAATCAAATAGCGTGGAAAACTTTAAAGAAAATGTTGAAAAATCAAAAGAATCTATAAAAATTGGCTTATTGTTTGGCGTAAAAGGAGAAATATTTTTATACGATGAGGTTTTATTTGGTAAAATTGTTAACAATATAGATAAGAATGTTCAATGTGAACTAGTGGTAAGATTTAAAGATTCGTTTAATTCATTTGATAGCGAATTAATTTTAACCATAGAAGAATTTTTTAATTGCGGTTTAAGCATTTCAGATGCAGCTAAAGTATTATATGTTCATAGAAATACTTTAATTTATAGGTTAGATAAAATATATAGAGAGACAGGTTATGATCTTAGATCGTTTAAAGATGCAAATATATTTTTAATATCGTTTTTATTATGGAAAAAATATAGAGGAAATATTATTTAATATTTTATATTAGAATGTGGTTTGATATAAAACCACACTCTTTTATTTACCCTGTTTGGACATCAGTGTATACTTCACCTAATGTAAATTCATTTAATTTTCCATCTTTAAAGGTTGCTTTTGAAAGAGAATTGTTTACAGGCAGTGGAACATCCCAATAAAGTTCTAATGGTATGTTGTTAAAATACATATAAATGACTTTTAAAGTGGCGCCATGGGTTACTATGACATAGTTTCCATCTGCTTTTAAGCTGGTAATATCGTTAAAAAAGCTTTTAATTCTTTCCTCAACATCTTTTAAATTTTCCCCTCCAGGGATAGTAAATGATTCTGGATGTTGTCTATACATTTCATATTCATTACCTAAGTTTGACCAAAGTTTGCATTCCCAATCTCCCATATTCATTTCCATAAGCCTTTTGTCTTCTATAATTTCTATATTTCCAAGGCCAATAAACTTTGCAGTATTTAATGCTCTTAAGCTAGGGCTTGTATATATTTTTTCAATTTTAATATCTTTAAGCTTAAGCCTAGTATTCTTAGCTTCATTAATTCCCCTTTCTGTAAGAGGTGAATCATGCCATCCTTGAAGCCTACGCTCTAAATTCCACTCTGTTTCTCCATGTCTTGTAATGTAAAAAGTAAGCATATTAAATTTAACCTTCCTTTTAAAATAATTTTACTACTTGAGTATACAATTAATATAAATATAATAGAAGTAAATACTAATTAAAATAGCAATTAAATAAGGTGAGAAATGAAAGTCATAAATATTATACTAATTTTATCAATGCTATGCAATTATTCAATTGAGAGTAAGGATGGGGATAAAATGGATGGTTTTGAAATAATGCAAATACCTGAAAATATTAAAGCAATTATGCTTTCTAAAACTATATATGAAAATAGCATAATGAAGTTTGATGATTTAAAATATTTAAAAGTTAAATACTATGGCTATGATGATTTAGATCATGTAGGAGAAATAATAGTATATAAAGATTTAGCAGAAGAAACTATAAATATATTTAAGGAATTATATGAAAATAAATTTCCGATTGAAAAAATGGTACTTCCTGATTATTATGATGGCAAAGATGAATTTTCAATGAGAGATAACAATACAAGTGGCTTTAATGATAGACCTATAAGTGACATTAAAAGATCATATCATCAATTAGGCCTTGCCATAGATATAAACCCGCTATATAATCCATTTATAATTTTTAAGACTAATCATTTAGAGCCTGCAAATTCAAGAGAGTATTTAGATAGATCTAAGAAATTAAAGGGTATGATAGATGACTCTAGTGTTTGCGTTAAAATATTTAAAAAATATGGTTGGCAATGGGGTGGGGATTGGACCTATTCTAAAGATTATCAGCATTTTGAGAAAAAAGATTTACTTGATATTGAGACTTTTAGAAAAGAGGTAGTGTCAGAGTTAAACTAAAAAATATGAAACATTATTTTGACTTTTATGCTGTGGTTTCTTATAATTATACCGTTATAAATTTAAGTGAGGGAGTAAAAAATTGAGCATACTGACTGTTAAAAACATTAGCCATGGATTTTCTGACAGGGCTATTTTAGAAGATGTTAGCTTTAGGCTTTTAAAAGGTGAGCATGTTGGCTTAATCGGATTAAATGGAGAAGGCAAATCAACTTTTATGAATATAATAACTGGTAAAATTCAGCCTGATGAAGGAATTATAGAATGGGCGAATAATATTAGAATTGGATATATGGACCAGCATACATCCTTAAAAAGCGGAGATACAATTAATGATTCACTAAAGGGAGCTTTTAAATATTTATTTAAGCTTGAAGAAGAATTAATTAAAATTAGTGAAGATATGGCTACAGCTGATGAGGATAATCTCAATAAATTGCTTGATAGAATGGGAATTATTCAAGATCTTTTAGATCACAATGATTTTTATATTATAGATGCAAAAGTTGAAGAAGTTGCAAAAGGTCTAGGATTAAAATCAGTTGGGCTTGATAAAAATGTAGATGAATTAAGCGGAGGGCAAAGGACAAAGATTTTACTTGGGAAAATGCTCCTTGAAAAGCCAGATATACTTTTACTTGATGAGCCTACAAACTATTTAGATGAAGAGCATATTGAATGGCTTAAAAGATTTTTACAAGAATATGAAAATGCATTTATTTTAATCTCACATGATATTCCATTTTTAAATTCTGTTATAAACTTAGTTTACAATCTTGAAAATAAAAAGCTTACAAGATATGTAGGAGATTATGATAATTTTAAAAAGCAATATGAACTTTCAAAAGCTCAAGTTTTAGCAAGTTATGAAAGGCAGCAAAAGGAAATAGAGAGGCTTGAAGATTTTGTCGCAAGAAATAAAGCAAGAGTATCAACAACAGGAATGGCAAAATCAAGGCAAAAGGTTTTAGATAAAATGGAAAGAATAGAAATTGCAAAGGAAAAGGTTAAACCTGAATTTATTTTTAAACAATCAAGGGCATCAGGTAAAATCATATTTAGAACTGAAGATTTAGTCTTAGGATATGATTCCCCTCTTTCAAAACCAATTTCTATAGAGCTTGTTCGTGGAGATAGAATTGCACTTGTAGGAGCAAATGGAATTGGAAAAACAACTCTTTTAAGAACATTAATTGGAGAAATTAAACCTTTTTCTGGCAAGGTTTTTCAAGGGGATTATCAATATATTGGATATTTTAATCAAGAGGAAAAGAAAAATAATCAAAATACTTGTATTGAAGAAATGTGGGAAGAGTTTCCTAATTTTACTCAATATGAAACTCGTGCAGCTCTTGCAAAATGTGGCTTGACTACAAAACATATTGAAAGTAGAATTATGGTTTTAAGCGGTGGAGAGCAAGCAAAGGTTAGACTTTGTAAAATTTTAAATAGAGAAACTAATATTTTATTATTAGATGAGCCAACTAATCATTTAGATGTGGATGCAAAGGAAGAATTAAAAAGAGCCTTAAAGGAATATAAAGGAACTATTGTAATTGTAAGCCATGAACCTGAATTTTATAAATCCATTGCTACAAGCATATGGAACTGTGAAGATTATACTAATAAGATTATTTAAAATATATTTTTGGTGAAGAAAGTTCAAGGTATCCTCATATGATAAATAGAACATTTTAATGAACATAAAAAGAGGCTGTTGCATGCTGGCTTTTATCAGTTTGCAACAGCTTTAATTTTTATATTTTAATTACAAAAATTTTGTACAAACTAATAATCAAAGTAGAATGAATTCATATTTTCTATATATTCTTTGTATATATTAACAAATATAAACTGCCTTTGGTTATATTTTTCGTGATATCTTAAAATTATATTTTGTTTAGTTTTTGTTTGTAATAAAATATATATTGATATATACTAAACACTAAGAGGTGAGTATATAGTGAAAATAACAACTTTAAAAGTAGATGTTCCTACTGAAATACTTCTTGCGCTTAGAGAAAATGAAAATCAATTAATTTCATATATGAAAAAATATACAGCTCTCAATCTATTTAAAAACCAAAAGCTATCTATTGGACAAAGTGCTCAGCTTGCAGAAATGACTGAAGAAGATTTTATATATTTCTTAGGTGAAAACAAAATATCCATATTCCAATATCTTGATGAAAACCTGCTAAGAGATGAAATCAAAAATGCATAAAATTGTCATGGCGAAATAGAAGTTATGATACTTGGAAAAGAATTGAAAGCTGGTTTACTTATTATAGATGATTATATGGCAAGAGAATATGCTAAATATCTTGATTTTAATGTAATAGGTACTTTGGGCATAATACTTTCTGCTAAATCCAATGGACTTGTTAGGCAAGTTAAACCAATTATAGATAAATTAATTACTAATGGTATTTATATTAGTGAAAAACTCTATTTACAAGTTTTAAAAATAGCTGAAGAATAATTTATATTAATGGGCTACAAATTTAAGTAGTGCACAATTCCTAAACTCATACTATTGTAGCAGTTTTTTTAAAAAATCCACCTACAATATTATTTATCTCTTTAATCTGTTTTCCGTCAAACTTTAACCTTCATTAACATATATTAAACTAGATTAATCTAGAGGTTGTTTTATGAGTGAAGAAAGTTCAAAGTATTTAAAAAAGATGAAGAAAAAGATGGAAAAGATGAAGAAGAAGATGAAGAAAATGAAAAAAGAATTTAAAAGATTTGCCAAACAATCGGAAGAACAGAATCAATATTTTAATGATTAATAAAAAATGAGTTCCTTATTCTCTAAGAAAATAGGAACTCATTTTTTAATTAGTTATTTCAATTGTGGTACCTTGAACACAGTTATCATATACGAATTTTGCAGCTTCAACAGACGTTCTTATGCAACCTGAGGTTTTATTAAAGCCAATTTCACTAACTGATGTAGGAAAAACTGTGTTAAAATTTTTAGATCTATATATTGGTCCATGTATGTAAAGACCATTTGCATATGAAGTTGTATAAGGAGAAGCACTTCCACCGCTCCACCATTCATGCCATAATTGTTTAGTGCCTAAAGTAAATGTGCCCACTGGAGTAAGCCCAGGTGTTCTGCCAGTTGCAACTTTATATTCTGCTTTTAAAATGGTATGGTTTCCTGATTCATCTCTAGAATATATGGACATTATATGTGTTCTTTTGCTAACTTTTATTAAATATTTTGGCTCAGCTTCCATTACCTTTTTTAAAGCTATTTCAGCTTCTTCCCTAGCCTTTGCATCTGCTTCAGCTTGAATTCTTTCTTTTTCTAAAATTATCTTTTCTGCTATCGATATATCATTTAAGAATTTTTCTTTATATGGTGTAACTGTCATAACATTAATGGAATTTAAAACTTCATTATAATTTTCTCTAGTAATGTTATCTAAAACATTTTGCCTACTTTCATCTGTAAATAAGGTATTTAATATTTTTGTTTTTTCTTCGATTTCCTTTTTTTGGCCTTCAGCCTTAATAATTTCGTCTAATTCTTTTTTACAAAAGTCTGGATATTCTTCCTTTGCTGTAGAAACTGCTAAATGAGCTTCTAATAAATTAGCATTATCTAATACAAAGCCACTTTGGTCAAAAAGAGATCTAACTAAACTTCTAATTGAAAACAATCTTTCTGCATTCTTTAGGTCAAAAATTATTTCATTAATTTTATCATTATTAATATCTTCTAAATTAGACTTAATTTGGGAAATAGCCGAACTGATTTTTTCTAAATATTCTTTTGTTATACTATCGGATATCATCGATTTTTCGCTATCTGTATAAAAAAGATCAACTTGTCTTTGAATAATATCAATATCAGTTAAATCTAAAGGCTCCGTTGCAAAAATAATGTTTTTATAATTAAATAAGCAAATTAAAGTAAATGATAATAAAATAATAGCTAATTTCCTCATATTTATCTCCTTTTTTAGACTTATTACTACATAGTATCTAAATAAAGAATATATTTTATTCGATTTATAGAAAAAAATAAAATTAAATATTCTACGGGTTCATTTTTTTAATCTATATGCATATATATTATATGTTAATAATTAATGGAGACTAATATGAATTTTGGATATATAAGTGATAAAATTACAATAACTGTCGGAGACGATTTAATGCCACATCATAGGCTTAAGAATTCTCCTATTACTACAACTTATGAGGTTATAAAATTAAGAGCTTATCCCTAAATAACATCACATTTACGAAAAGCAATAAAAGCAAAGGCAAACATAAGTAGTCCTAAATAAGAAGCATCTGTTTTCTCAAATCGTATAAGTAACTTACGAAAGCGATTAACCCAAGAATGACTTA
>JAVBPD010000059.1:0-28507 GCA_031549885.1 Clostridiaceae bacterium | reverse complement strand
ATAAAAAGAAGAAGAAAAGAAAAATCTGGTAATAATAGCATAAAGGCCACACCCGTACCCATACCGAACACGGAAGTTAAGCTTTATAGCGCTGAAGATACTGCAAGGGTGACCTTGTGGGAAAATAAGACATTGCCAGGTTATTTATTTGGCCAGATAGCTCAGTCGGTAGAGCAGAGGACTGAAAATCCTCGTGTCCCTGGTTCGATTCCTGGTTTGGCCATCATAATTCTCTATACAATAGTATAGAGTTTTTTATTTTATTTTAAAAAAATATTTTTAAAGACGGTTATTAGTGATATATTGTATATGGAGGTGTAATTATGAGCGAACAAAATAAAGATGGTAATAAAAAAAATATTGAAAATGTTATAAAAAAAGGCATGGATATTGCTGAAGATGGAGTTGAAAAGGTTAAAGAAGTCGCTGAAAATGTAAAAGAAAAGGTCACTAAAAAGTTAGATGTTGATAAAGATGGCGATGTGGATTTTGATGATTTTAAATTAATGGCTAATAAAGCTAAGAAAAAAGGCGAAAGTATTTTAAAAAATATATCTTCTGATGATAATTAAGCAGATTGTTTTTCAAGTAAACATAAAAATATGGCTACTTATGCGATTTAAGTAGCCATATTAATTATAAGCAGTGGAGGAAAAAATAAATTGATATACATAGAAAACAATTCATTAAACCCTTATTTTAATTTAGCTTTAGAAGAGTATATTTTAAAAATTTTAAATTTAGATGATGATGTGTTAATGTTATGGAGAGACGATAATTCAATTATTGTTGGCAAACATCAAAATACTATAGAAGAGATAAATGATGAATTTGTGAAAGAAAACAATATTAAGATTGCAAGAAGGATAACTGGTGGAGGCGCTGTTTACCATGATCTGGGGAATTTAAATTTTTCTTTCATATTAAAGGATAAAAACATTTCCACGTTTGAAATGAAGAAATTTGCAATACCTGTGGTAAATGCTTTGGAAAAATTAAATATATTTGCTGATATAAGTGGCAGAAATGATATTACAATAGAAGGTAAAAAAATATCTGGGACTGCTCAAGCTATACATAAAAATAAAATTTTATACCATGGAACTTTGCTTTTTGATTC
The DNA here is from genome assembly GCA_031549885.1 of Clostridiaceae bacterium. GTDB lineage: Bacteria > Bacillota > Clostridia > Clostridiales > Clostridiaceae > WQUF01. The sequence continues at coordinate 27,387 of JAVBPD010000059.1, read as the reverse complement.
TGATTTAAGTGTTGTTTCCAATGCTTTAAATGTTAAATTTGACAAAATAAAATCTAAGGGCATAAAGTCAGTAAGAAGCAGGGTAACAAACATTAAAGATTATTTAAAGCAAGATATTGATATTTTAGAATTTAAAAGTATAATTAAAAAATATTTTTTCCCTTATGGAGTAAACGAGTATATATTAAGCGCTGAAGATTTAAAAAAAATAGAAGAATTAAGAGATAATAAATTTTCTACTTGGGATTATATATACGGATCCTCACCAAAATTTAATTATAGCAATTCAAAGAGGTTTTCTGGTGGAATGGTTGAAGTGTTTTTATTTGTTGAAAATGGGATAATATCTACATGCAATATTTATGGAGATTTTTTAGGTGAATCCAATGTTGATTTAAATAAGTTATTCGTAGGTATAAGGTATGATCAGAAAGAAATATTAAATGTTTTAAATGAGTTTAAAGAAAAGCAATTATTTGGAGATATTTCAAATGAAGAAATATTAGAATTATTTTCATAAAACAAAAATCATTGACAAAAATATGAACAATAATATATAATACAATAAAAAATATAGAAATATATTGATGAAGAGGAGTAGAAAGTTAAGGCATTTAGAGAGAGAAGATTAGGTGAAAACTTCTTTGCAATTTGCTTTTGAAGGTAGCTTCTGAATAGCATCTGTGAAAAAATTTTAGTAGCAGGTGTCGGAATTCTTTTCCGTTATATTTAAGAGCCTGTATTTGCAGGAATTAAGGTGGTACCGCGGGTATATAATCTCGTCCTTTTTTAAGGATGGGATTTTTTATTTTTAAATTAGAAAGGAAAATTTACATGGCAATAAAGGAACTTGAAAAAAAATACAATCCTAAAGATTTTGAAAAAAGATTATATAAATGGTGGGAAGATGAAGGTTTTTTTAAAACAAAAGTAAATAAAAACAAAAAGCCATATACAATAGTTATGCCTCCTCCAAATATTACAGGACAACTTCATTTAGGTCATGCAATAAACAATACCATACAAGATTTTTTAATTAGGACTAAGAGAATGCAAGGATATGAAGCATTATGGCTTCCAGGTGAAGATCATGCATCTATAGCAACTGAGGTTAAGGTGGAAGCTGAGCTTTTAAAACAAGGCTTTAAAAAGAAGGAAATGGGCAGAGAAAAATTCTTAGAAAAGGTTTGGGAATGGTCCAATCAATATAGAGATAGGATAAAAACTCAAATTAAAACTATGGGTTTTTCTTGTGATTTTAGTAAAGAAGCGTTTACCATGGATGACAATTTATCAAAAGCTGTTAGAAAGGTATTTGTTAAATTATATGAAGAAGGCTTAATTTATAGAGGAAATAGAATAGTAAATTGGTGTCCAAAATGCCTTACAGCAATATCTGATGCAGAAATACAATATTCTGAATTCGACAGCAAATTTTATTATATAAAGTATCCATTAAAAGATGGAAGCTCATTTATTGAAATTGCAACAACAAGGCCTGAAACAATCTTAGGCGATGTAGCTGTTGCTGTAAACCCAAATGATGTAAGATATAAAGATTTTATAGGAAAAACTCTTATACTCCCAATAGTAGGTAGAGAATTGCCTATTATAGAAGATGATTATGTTGATATGGAGCTTGGTACAGGAGCTGTTAAAATAACTCCAGCTCATGATCCAAATGATTATTTAATGGGCAAAAGGCACAATCTTCCTGAAATAAATGTGTTAAATGCAAATGGCACAATTAATGAACTTGGTGGAGAATATAAAGGGCTTGATAGATTTGTTGCAAGGGAAGAGATATTAATTAAATTAAAAGAAGATGGTTTTTTAGTTAAAATTGATCCATTAACTCATAATGTAGGATGTCATGATAGGTGCTCAACTGTAATTGAACCTATGATGTCAAAACAGTGGTTTGTAAAGATGGAGGATCTCGCAAAACCTGCAATTGATATTGTAAAGAATGATGAGATAAAGTTTGTACCTAAAAGGTTTGAAAAGACTTATTTTAACTGGATGGAAAACATTCAAGATTGGTGTATATCTCGTCAATTGTGGTGGGGACATAGGATTCCTGCTTGGTACTGTGATGATTGTAATGAAATTTTGGTTTCTTTAGAGGATATTACAGAATGCCCAAAATGTCATTCAAAAAACCTTCGTCAAGATGAGGATGTTTTAGATACCTGGTTTTCTTCAGCTCTTTGGCCATTTTCTACATTAGGTTGGCCAGATGAAACTGAAGAATTAAAGTATTTTTACCCTACTGATGTACTTGTAACAGGGTATGATATTATATTTTTTTGGGTTGCAAGGATGATATTTTCAGGAGTTCATAATTTAAATAAGAAGCCTTTCCATACGGTTTTAATAAATGGCATTATAAGGGATTCTGAAGGAAGGAAGATGAGCAAGTCCTTAGGAAATGGCGTAGACCCACTTGATGCTATTGATGAATATGGAGCAGATGCTTTAAGATTTTCTCTTTTAACAGGTGTTGCGCCAGGGGCTGATTCTAGATATTTTCCTGAAAGAGTAGAAGCTGCAAGAAATTTTGCAAATAAAATATGGAATGCATCTAGATTTGTAATGATGAATTTAGATGAAGATATTTTAAATAAATATAAAGACTGCAAGGACTATTCGTTAGCCGATAAATGGATACTATCTAGATGTAATTCTCTTATAAAAGAAGTAACTGAAAATATTGAAAAATATGAAATAGGAATTGCGCTTTCAAAGGTTTATGATTTTATTTGGACACAAGTATGCGACTTATACATTGAATTGTGCAAAATACCTCTTTATGGCGAAAGTGAAAAAGAAAAGGGCATCACTCTTAATGTCTTAAAGGATGTTTTAATAAAGAGCCTTCAATTGCTTCATCCTGTAATGCCATTTATTACTGAAGAAATATACACCCATTTAGATGCAGATTATAAATCAATTACTATTTCAAAATGGCCAGAATATTCAGATGATTTAAATGATATCATCTCTGAAAATGAAATGGGATATATAATTGAAGCTATAAAGGCCATAAGAAATTTAAGAACAGAGATGAATGTGCCTAATTCTAAAAAATCTAATTTGTTTATTTATATAAATGATGAAGACGCTAAAAATGCATTTGAAAATGGATACATTTATTTTACAAAGCTTGGTTTTTGCAATGATATTTCTATTATAAAAGATAAAAAAGAAGGTAAGGAGTATGCTTCTATTGTTACTACAGGAGCTGAACTTTTCTTACCGTTGATGGATTTAATAGATAGAGATAAAGAAATAGAAAGGCTTGAAAAAGAAAAAGAAAAATTAGAATCTGAAATAAAAAGAGCTAAAGACAAACTTTCAAATGAAAAATTTGTAAGCAAAGCTCCAAAGGAATTAGTTGAGGAAGAAACTTCAAAATTAAAAAAATACAAAGAAATGCTTGAGATTATTGTTGAAAAGATAAATAAACTATAATATTTTAACTAAAGGCCATTGCAAATTGCAAAAATCAATTTTGCAATGGCTTTTTGGTGTTATAATTGTTACTAAAAATAATATTTTTGTTGACCAAATTGTTTTTTGGTGTTATTTTAAAACTAACCTACTAATTTCGAGGTGAAAACATTGGGAAAATTTCTTTTAATAGATGTTTCTGTATTGCCAGATGTGTTTACAAAGGTAATTGAAGTTAAAAAATTATTATATACAAATAAAGTAAAAGATACATCAGAAGCTGTTAAAAAGGTGGGTATAAGTAGAAGTAGCTATTATAAATACAAAGATTATGTATTTCAAATTGATGACGCATTAAACAGCAGAAAAATAACCATGTCTATTATAGTTAAGCACCTTCGTGGTGTTTTATCAGAACTTCTTGATAAATTAACTAGTTTTGGCGTAAATATTATTACCATAAACCAGAGCATACCTTTTAATGAAATGGCAAATATAACTCTCACTATTGATATTTCAAAGAGCACTTATAATGCTAATGAGATCATAGCCTCTCTTGAAAAAGATGAATCTATAATTAAAGTTAATATAATATCTATGGAATAAATATTAAACCTCATAATATAAATATTATGTAGTATATAATATGGGGTGATTTAGTTGAAGGAAGTGTTTATAAATTTAGAAAACAGTAAATTCCATGGGGAAGTATTAGATGTTGGATTGTTAGAGAGCACTGTAATTAAAGAATTATGTATGGATCAAATAGAAAATGAAAGAATAATTTATAAGGAAAAAAATATTAAGAGGAGTATCGATACATCAATTTTATTTTTCTCACTAAGCTTATTAAGTACAAATATTTTTAAATACAAAATGATAAAGTCTCTATATAAGACAATGAACAAAAACGCTGAAATTTATATTTGGGATATAAATAAGCCAAGAAAAAAGGTATTTAGAAGAAATATTAAGCTGCTTCTTCCCAATAAAACTATTAAACATTTAAAGATTAATAATTTAAATATAGTAAATGACAATTCTTTTGAAAAAATTAGAGATTTAATTTCTAAATTTTTTGAAATAAAGGAAATACGCACTTCAGATGACGTATTTTTTATAAAGGCAATAAAAAGTTAAGAGGTTTTTATGAATTTAAAAAAAATTATTTTAGCCGGTATAAATTCTCAATTTGTCCACAGCAATTTGGCTATTAGATATTTAAAAAAAGTATGTGATTTAAACAACATAGATGTTATTACAAAAGAATTTACCATTAATCAAAGGGTGGAAAATGTAGTTAGGGAGATTTATGAAGAAAATCCTGAATTAATATGTTTTTCTACTTATATTTGGAATATTGAATTTATATATAAAGTAAGCCTTGAATTAAAAACTATAGATGAGAACATAAAAATACTATGTGGAGGGCCTGAAGTATCTTTTGATTCAAAAGAATGTTTGCTCAGTTTACCTATTGATTTTATCATAGAAGGGGAAGGGGAAGAAACATTTTTAGATTTTATAAAGTCATATCCTGAAAAACAAAAAATTTTAAACATAAAGGGACTTTATTGTAAGTTTAATGAAGAAATATTTTATACAGGAAAAAGACCTCCTTTAGAAATTGATAATGTCCCTTTTCCTTATGGCCATGATGATAATTTTGAAAATAAAATTTTGTATTATGAATCATCACGAGGATGTCCATTTAAATGTTCTTATTGTTTATCTTCAATTTCGGATAACGTTAGGTTTAGAAGTATTAATAAAGTTAAAGAAGAATTAAAATATTTTATTGACAAAAAAGTAAAACTTGTAAAATTTGTAGATAGAACTTTTAATTGTAATTCTAAATTTTCTTATGAAATTTGGAAATATTTAATTGATATTTATTATGAGGAGAAATATGAAACATCTTTTCACTTTGAAATTTCTGCAGATTTATTTAAAGATGAAGAGCTTAAGCTTTTAAAAATGGCGCCAAATGGATTATTTCAATTTGAAATTGGAGTTCAAACGACAAATGAAGATGCCATTAAAAATATAAATAGAAATATGAATTTATTAAAGCTTAAGAAAAATGTTGAATATTTAAGAGATAATACTAATATAAACATTCATTTAGATTTAATAGCAGGCCTTCCTTTAGAAAGCAAAGGTAGCTTTATTAATTCATTTAATGAAGTATATAATCTTAAACCAAATCAATTACAATTAGGCTTTTTAAAGATAATTAAAGGATCCCCTATTAGTTTTGAACAAAGAAAATGGGGAATTAAACACAATCCTTTTCCACCTTATGAAATATTTTCAAATGATTTTATTAGCTTTGATGATATTTTAGAGCTAAAAATTGTAGAGGAAGTTTTAGATAAGTATTATAATTCTGGAAAATTTAAGTTAGTTATTAAGTTTTTTGAAAATAAGTACCTTTCTTATTATGAATTGTATTTACATTTAGCATTATTTTTAAAATTAAAAGGCATGTTTAAAAGAAGTATTTCTAATGAAGAGTATTATAGAGCACTTTATGAATTTGCTAAATATGAAAATTATGAAGATAGCGAAGTAGTTAAAGATTTAGTTAGGTTTGAATATTTATTTTATGAAAAGAAAAAAGTAGATAGGTTATTTGATGATGATTTTAATTTAAATAAAGATATGATTAAAATAAGAAAAAAATTAGGTAATAACTATTTTGTAGCATATTTTACCACAGATATTTTAGCTTTTAAAGAAATGGGTAAGGTCAATAGAGGAGAATTTATGGTTTGCTTTAATAAGAATGACCCTATGGATATAAAAAAAATAATTTAGATTTGAAAAAATAAATTTAGGCTTGAAAAAGTTTTAGTTTGAACTTATAATGTTAATTAATTAACTATAACTTATTTTGAGAGGAGGGTGCATATGGCAAAGGAGTCTTTTGATAAAATCATTGAAGCTGAAAAAGATGCAGAAGCGATGATTAAAAACACAAATGAAAAATCTAAGGAATTAATAAAACAAGCTAAAGAAGAAGCAGAAAAAAAATACAATATTGTACTGGAAAATGCAAATATCAAAAGAAAGGAAATTTTATTAAAAAGTGAAAACAATGCAAAAGAGGTTTTGAAAAAAACAACAAGTAAGTCAGAAGAGGAAATAAGTAAAATAAAAAGTCTATCAACTGATTCTTTAAATTCTTTAACCAAAAAGCTTGTAGAAAGGATTGTGAATTTTAATGGCAATAGTTGAAATGATGAAATTTACTCTTTTTACAACTAAGTCTAAGGAGGATGATATACTCTTCCAATTTCATAAATATGGAAAGATACAAATAGATAAAGTTGCAATAGAAGATGAATGTGAATCTATTCATGACATTTTTACATATAATAACGATTCTTTTTATATTGAAAAAGTTCATGAAAACATTTCAAAGATTAATTTTATGATTAACCTTTTAACGCCTTTCGAAAAAAAATTATCAATTATTGAAAAATATAAAAATGGCAAGCCTAATTTAGGCTATTTAGAGTTAACAAAAGTAAAGGACAAGATACAAATTGACAAAATCTATGATGAAGTAAAATTTTATGATGAGAAAATCAAAGAAATTTCCCAACAAATTTCTCTTTTAAAATCTCAAAATGATGAATTAAACAAATACATAAAATTAGATGTAGATGAAAGAGAGTTTAAAAAATTAAAATATCATGATGGAATTATAGGTTTTTTACCAGTTAAAAATTATAGTAAATTAATAGAACAATTAGATGATAAAGATATAATTTATTATTTAGAAGAACTAGGTACAGAAAAAGATGATAAATTATTGTTTATTATTATAAACAATGATTTTAAAGAAATTGCGGGACAGATTCTTAGAGAAGGTGGATTTAATAGGATTATCAATCAATTAAATGGCATACCTAGCAAATTAATTGAAGATAATTTATCAAAAATTGAAACGCTTTTACAAAATAAAATGGAATATAATGAACATTTAAAGTCATTAGCTGTAAACTTACCTGTTTTAAGAGAAGCTTATGATTATTACCAAAATGAAAATTGCAGAGAAGAGGTTAAGAATAATTTATTAAAGTCAAATAAGTTTTTAGTCATACAAGGGTGGGTTCCAGAAGAAAACAAGGAAGAATTTAATAGAATATTAACAGAAAATTTAGGAAGCAATTATTATGTTGAAATGAATAAAGCTTCTAAAGATGATGAAAACGTTCCTGTGCTTTTAAAAAATAATGCTTTAAATTCTAGCTTTGAATCTATTACACAAATGTATGCTTATCCTAGATATAATGAAATAGACCCTACGCCTTTAATAACACCATTTTATTTAGTTTTTTTTGGTATGATGATGGCTGATATTGGGTATGGGCTTTTGCTTTTAATCTTTTCATCTTTGGCTTTAAAATTGTTTAACCTTGAGGAATCGCAAAAGAAGTTTATGAAATTTTTCTTCTTTTTAAGTTTTCCAACCATAGTTGCAGGCTTTATATATGGAAGTTTCTTTGGAGATGCTCTTAAAAATGTTATTAAGCTTCCTGCACTTTTAGATCAATCAAAGGATTTAATGACTATTTTGGCTATATCAATAGTTCTTGGAGTTATACAGATTTTTGTTGGACTTGGAGTAAAAGCTTATATGTACATTAGAGATGGAAAATTTTTAGATGCTGTTTTTGATGTTTTTACTTGGTATTTTGCCTTAATTGGATCTATTGGACTGCTTTTGACAATGATGACAAATTACATTCCAAAATCAATTAGCCCTATTTTTACTGCAATTATGGTAATTGGAATGGTGGGAATAGTGCTTACAAATGGAAGAAGCAATAAAACCTTTTTTGGGAAAGCTGTAGGAGGATTATATGCACTTTATGGAATAAGTGGTTATGTAGGGGATTTTGTTTCTTATTCTAGAATAATGGCATTAGGACTTGCTGGAGGGTATATTGCTTTTGCTTTCAACATGATAATAGGCATGATGCCTATTTGGGCAAAGTTTACTATTGGAATATTAATATTTATTTTTGCGCATTTATTTAATTTATTCCTAAGTGCTTTAGGAGCATATGTTCACACATGTAGGCTTCATTATGTGGAGTATTTTGGAAAATTTTATGAAGGTGGAGGAAAACCGTTTGCTCCTTTTAAATCTTCAAATAAATATATAGAAATTAATGATAAATAGGAGGATAATTTAATGGATAATTTTTTTCAGTTTATGATTGCACATGGAGGTTTAGTTTTTTTCTTTCTTGCTATGGCTGTTGCAGCTATTTTTTCAGGTATTGGTTCAGCAATTGGAGTTGGACTCACAGGCCAGGCTCTTGCAGGTCTTACCACAGAAGAACCAGAGAAGTTTGGTAAAGGCCTAGTATTGCAATTATTGCCTGGAACTCAAGGATTATACGGATTTATTATTGCACTTGCAATTCTTACAAAATTTGACCCAAATATGAGTCTCCAAACTGGATTGTTTTTATTATTTGCAGCTTGCCCTGTAGGGTTTGTAGGCTGGCTCTCTGCCATTTCACAAGCAAAAGCGGCAGCTTCTGGTATTGCAATATTAGCTAAAAAACCTGAACACAACACAAAAGGTATCATCATAGCTGCCATGGTAGAAACTTATGCTATTCTTGCATTTATACTTTCAATTATTTTAGTATTTAGAATTTAGTAAAATTAGGGATGTGATTAAATGTCAAGTCTACAAAGTCTCATAGATAAGGTCATTAATGATGCTAAAGAAACATGTGATAAAATTTTATCTGAAAATAAAATAGAATGCGATAAAATAATTGAAGATAGAGTTGAAGAGGCTGAAGAAAAGCATAAAGAAATAATTGAAAAAGCTCACAGTGAAGCTTCAGTTTTATATGATAAGATTATTTCTGGTGAAGAATTAAGAATAAGAAATGAAAAACTTAAAGCTAAACAAGAATCTATTAATAAGATTTTAAAGGATTTAAATAATAAATTGCTTAATTTAAATGAAAAGGAATATTTACAATATTTAAATAATGGATTATCTTCTATTGATGGGTTAGATAATGCTGAGGTTATTGTAGCACAAAAGTTTAAAAAATCTTCAGAGAAAGTTATAAATGGTTTAAATAATAATTTAAGAATATCAAAAGAAACTTTAAAAAATAATGATGGTTTTATGGTAATAAAAGATAAAGTTACAATGGATTTCACCTTTTTAAAGATAATAGATTTCTATAAAGAAAGTTTAGAAAAAATAATTGTAGAACAATTATTTCAAGAGAAAAAAGTATGAATGAGTTAGATTTTACTCAATCTGTTGCTGTCATAAGAGTTTATGAAAAAAAATTATTACCAAAACAAAGTTTTGATAGAATGGTTGACTCTCCTTCATATGATGATGCTTTTAAGATTTTATTTGAATTAGGATATTCTAATAGAACAAATAGTTTAAAATATGAAGAAGTTTTAAAAAAAGATTTAAAGGAAGCTTATGATAGTGTTAGAAAAATCTGTCCTGAAAAGGAAGTAGTAGACTTTATATCTTTAAAATATGACTATCATAATTTAAAGGTTTCTTTAAAAGGAAAAATTCTTAAAAAAGATTTCTCTGATTTGTTTAGTGAATTAGGAAAATATAATGCTAAAAATTTAAATGAACATATTCTAAACGAAGATTATGATTATTTTGATTTAGATATAAGAGAGGATATTAAAGATGCTATAAATATCTTTAATGAATCAAAAGATCCTCAAAGTTTAGATATAAAAATGGATAAAGGGCTTTTTAAGTCTTTGCTTAATATATCTAAAAATTTAAAATCCGATTTAGCTATTGATATGACTAGATATTCTATTGATTTTACTAATTTTAAAACGCTTCTTAGGATTAAAAGGCAAATGAAGAATATAAAATTTTTTCAAAATGCAATTATTGATGGTGGACTTATAAACTATGAAATTTTATCAAATATGTATTTGGATAGTTTAGATGGATTATCTAAATACTATACATCATATAAACACAGAAATGTTTTTGTAGAAGGCTTGAAAAGTTATATTGAGAATAATAATTTCTCATATTTTGAAAAATTATCAGATGATTTTATTTTAAATATTACAAAATCTTTTAAATATAGTGCCTTTGGCATGGAACCTATTATAGCATTTTTAAATGCTAAGGAAAATGAGATTAAAATACTTAGAATAATTCTAGCTTATAAATTAAATAACATTTCGCCTGATTCTATAAAAGAGAGGTTGCGTGATGTGTATGTATAAAAAAGACTGCAGAGTTTGCGTTGTCGGTGACAAAGATTCTGTTTTGCCATTTAGAGTCCTTGGAGTTGATGTTTTTACTGTATTAAATGGTAATGAAGGAAGATCAATTGTGGATAAACTTGCAAATGAAAATTATGCAATTATATTTATAACAGAGCAAATCGCATCTTTTATACCTGAAACTATTGAAAGATATAAAGGATCAATACTTCCAGCCGTTATACTAATTCCAAACAATCAAGGATCGTTAAATATAGGACTTAATAGTATTAGAGCTAATGTAGAAAAGGCTGTAGGTGTAAATATCTTATAGGAAGGTTGTGAAAATTTTGAATATTGGTACAATAATAAAAGTTTCAGGGCCATTAGTACTTGCAGAAGGAATGGAAGAAGCTAATATATATGATGTTGTAAAAGTTGGGAAATTAAACTTAATTGGAGAGATCATTGAAATGCGCAATGATGTTGCTTCCATACAAGTATATGAAGAAACCACAGGAATAGGACCTGGAGACCCTGTAATTTCCACAGGAGAGCCATTATCTGTGGAGCTTGGACCAGGACTTATGGAATCCATTTTCGATGGTATTCAAAGGCCTCTTAGCAGAATAAAAGAAATATCTGGTGATTTCATAACAAGAGGGGTTGAATTAAAATCATTAGATAGAGAAAAAAAATGGGATTTTATTTCACAGAAAAAAGTGCAAGATAAAGTTATTGCAGGAGATATAATCGGATATGTAAAAGAAACTTCATTGATAAATCACAAAATAATGATACCCTTTGGGGTTTCTGGAACCATTAAAGAAATTAAAAATGGAATTTTTACTGTATCTGATGTGATATGTAAAGTAGATACTGGAGATAAAGTGGTGGATATCACATTAATGCAAAAATGGCCAGTGAGAGTAGGAAGAAAATACAAGCAAAAGTTAAATCCTATTGAACCAATGATAACAGGGCAAAGGGTAATTGATACTTTCTTTCCTGTGGCAAAAGGGGGCACAGCTTGTGTACCTGGACCATTTGGATCTGGCAAAACCGTAGTTCAACATCAACTTGCAAAATGGGCAGATGCTGAGATAGTTGTCTATATTGGATGTGGCGAAAGAGGAAATGAAATGACAGATGTTTTAAATGAGTTTCCTGAGCTACTTGACCCTAAAACTGGAGAGTCTTTGATGAAGAGAACTGTTTTAATTGCAAACACATCTAATATGCCGGTTGCAGCTAGAGAAGCTTCTATTTATACAGGAATTACAATTGCAGAATATTTTAGAGATATGGGATATTCTGTTGCGCTTATGGCAGATTCCACATCAAGATGGGCAGAGGCGCTTCGTGAAATGTCTGGTAGACTTGAAGAGATGCCTGGGGAAGAAGGGTATCCTGCATATCTATCTTCTCGTGCAGCAGGGTTCTATGAGAGAGCTGGTAAAGTTGTATGTTTAGGAAATGATGAGAGAATTGGAACTTTAACTGCTATTGGTGCAGTTTCACCTCCAGGAGGAGATTTATCTGAGCCTGTAACTCAAGCCACACTTAGGATTACAAAAGTATTTTGGAGCTTAGATGCAAACTTAGCATATAGGAGGCATTTCCCAGCTATTAACTGGTTAAACTCTTATTCCCTCTATAATATAGTTGTTGGAGAATGGATGGATAAAAATGTCGCTAAAAACTCTAGCAAATTAAGGGAAGAGGCAATGAGCCTTTTGCAAGAAGAAGCTAAACTTCAAGAAATAGTAAGGTTAGTTGGTATTGATGGTATTTCTGAAGAGGATAGGCTAAAACTTGAAGTTGCTAGATCTATAAGAGAAGATTACTTGCAACAAAATGCTTTTCACGATGTTGATACATATGCATCATTAGAAAAACAACATTTAATCCTTTCATTGATATTTGAATACTATAAATATTCTAAGGAAGCTTTAAAACATAAAATATATTTAAATGAAATATTAAGTGTGCCTTCTAGAGAAAGAATTTCAAGAGCAAAGTACACAAGTGAAAAAGATTTGAAAAATATTGAGATGATTTTTCAAGAATTATCGGAAGATATGGATATGTTGATAAATAGCAGGGAGGATAATTCAGATGTATAAGGAATATAAAACAGTTGTAGAAGTAGTCGGCCCCCTAATGCTTGTTGATGAAGTATCCGGTGTAACTTATGACGAATTAGTGGAAATTGAAATTCAAGATAAGAGCATTAGACATGGTAGAGTGCTGGACATTAATAGAGATAAAGCATTAGTTCAATTGTTTGAAGGTGCTCAAGGTATTAATTTAAAGAAGTCTAAAGTTAAGTTTTTAGGAAAACCTTTAGAGCTTGGTTTATCTTTAGATATGCTTGGAAGGGTATTTGACGGATTAGGCAGACCTAAAGATGATGGACCTAATATTTTACCTGATAAAAAAATGGATATTAATGGAGAAGCGATAAACCCTGTTGCAAGAAACTACCCATCAGAATTTATTCAAACAGGGATATCCGCTATAGATGGATTAAATACACTAGTTAGAGGGCAAAAATTACCTGTGTTTTCAGGATCAGGACTTCCACATGCACAGCTTGCAGCACAAATAGCTCGTCAATCAAAAGTTTTAACTGGAAGTTCAAAATTTGCTGTTGTATTTGCAGCTATAGGAATAACCTTTGAAGAAGCAGAATTTTTCATTGAAGATTTTAGAAAAACTGGTGCCATAGATAGAACAGTGTTATTTATGAATCTTGCTAATGACCCTGCTATTGAAAGAATTGCAACCCCTAGAATGGCATTAACTGTTGCAGAATATTTGGCATATGAAAAGGGCATGCATGTACTTGTAATTTTAACCGATATGACAAATTACTGTGAAGCGCTTAGGGAAGTTTCAGCAGCAAGAAAGGAAGTACCTGGAAGAAGAGGATATCCTGGTTATTTATATACAGACCTTTCAACAATATATGAAAGAGCTGGAAGAATTATTGGAAGAGAAGGATCTATTACTCAAATACCAATTTTGACTATGCCTGAGGATGACAAAACACATCCTATACCTGATTTAACAGGTTATATTACAGAAGGGCAAATTATATTATCAAGAGAGCTTTATAGAAAGGGAATAAACCCTCCAATAGATGTTCTGCCATCATTGTCAAGGCTTAAAGATAAAGGAATTGGGAAAGGCAAAACAAGAGAAGACCATGCAGATACAATGAATCAATTATTTTCTGCCTATGCTCAAGGAAAAGAAGCTAAAGAGCTTTCAATAATACTTGGAGAATCAGCATTGTCAGATTCTGACAAGTTATTTGCTAAATTTTCAGATAAATTTGAAGAACTTTATTTAAATCAAGGTTTTCAAACTGATAGGATTATTGAAGAAACATTAAATATTGGATGGGAAATTTTAAAAATTCTTCCTAGATTTGAATTAAAAAGGATTAGAGATGAATATCTTGAAAAATATTTACCAAAGAAAGAAGGGTAAATATGAGATTAAATATTAACCCTAATAGGATGGAGCTTTCAAAATTAAAAGCTAGGTTGTCTACTGCTAAACGTGGTCATAAGCTTTTAAAGGATAAGCAAGATGAACTTATGAGAAGGTTCATTGACCTTATTAAATTAAATAATAAACTAAGAAAAGAGATGGAAATAAAGCTTACAGATTCATTTAAAGATTTTTTAATGGCATCTGCAATTATGAGTCCTGAATTCTTAGAACTTGCTCTATCATTTCCTAAAGAAAGCATAACTGTTGATGTGGATAGCAAAAATATAATGAGTGTAAATGTTCCTGTATTTAAATATAATATAGATGAAGAGTCTAAAAGTAGCATGTTGCCTTATGGTTATGCTCAAACATCTGGCGAATTGGATTTATCCATTGAAAAACTTTCTAAAATTTTGCCTGAGCTTCTTTATCTTGCTGAGGTAGAAAAAACCTGTGAATTAATGGCTCAAGAAATAGAAAAGACTAGAAGAAGAGTAAATGCATTAGAATACAGAACTATTCCTGATTTAGAAGAGACTATTAAATACATAAAAATTAAACTGGATGAAAATGAAAGAGCCAATATTACTAGACTTATGAAAGTAAAAGAGATAATTGGTAAAAAATAATTTCTATAAGGTATATTTTATGTATACCTTTTTTTTGCGAGAATTTATATATTAAATACAAAGTTATTTTAATTGTGGAAATAATTAAAAATTTAAATTATAATTACTTTGAGGACATAAAATTAGAAATTATAAAGAAAGCAGGTAATTTAAGCAAAGATATTGAAAAGAATTTATTGACAAAAAAGGTAAAAATAAAATTATCCAAAAAAAACAAATAAAATCTTAAAAATTTCATATATTATATTTAATATTATGACATAAAAAAGTCCCAATAATTAATGTAGGAGTGCATTTTGCTTATAGAAAATTGAAGTTAAAATTGATATTAAATAATTTTATATTTATTAATAGGAGAGATAAAATGGAATATCATGATTTAATTATTGTGGGTGGAGGTATTGCAGGACTCAGCACTGCAATAAATGCTTATTCATTAGGTATAAAGGATATATTAATTATTGAACGTGAAAATTTTTTAGGTGGAATATTAAATGAATGTCTAGAAATAGGTAATATAAAAAATATGAATAAAGAAAATCTAACAGGTACAGAATATATATATAGATTTATTAGGAAAATAAATGAACTTAACATTAAATGTAAGATAAACACAACTGTATTAGAAATAACAAAAGATAAAATAGTAAAATACATTAATGGAAATGAAGGAGTTTGCAAAGTATATTCAAAAGCAATACTTATTGCTGTAGGTTGTAAAGAAAAACCTCTTGGTGCCATTAATATTATCAATAACAAATGTGCAGGCATATACAGTTATGGAACAGTACAAAAATTCTTAGGATTAGATGGACATTTACCAGGCAGAGAAATATTAATTTTTGGATGCAATGATTTATCAGTCCTAATGGCAAGAAGACTAATTTTAGAGGGTGCAAAGGTAAAATGTATTATAGAACAAAACAATGAACCGAGTTGTACAAATGAAGCCTTATTAGAAGCTAAAATATTTAGTGTTGAAATCATTACAAGTACAATATTAAAGCATATAATCGGAAAAGAAAGAGTCGAGGGTGTTTATTGTTTGAATGCTGCAAATGAATCTGAGGAAATGTTAATAGCATGTGATTGCGTTATTTTTTCCCTAGGTTTTCAACCTGATTTTGAGCTCATTAAAAGATTAAATTTAAATTATGATATTAAAAATGAATCCATAAAGCTAGATGAATATTTTCAAACTGAAATTGAAGGTATTTTCTTAAGTGGAAATGCAGCATTTATACATGAAAATGTTTTTCAAATTGTAGAAGAAAGTTCTATAATAGCAGAAAAAATAAAACAATATTTATAAATTTGATATTTTGTTTAGATGATCATTATGTCCCCTCAAAAATTGCTTTAATATTAGGTTTTTACAATTAACATTTAAATTTTTTAAAGCATTGTAAATAAAAAAATAGCTTATGCAAAGATGCATAATTATTTATATAAAACATAGAATATTATAATATTAATATATTTTTATTTATATTAAAATTATTAATAAATAATAATAGGTATTTTAAAGATTGAATATAAAATTTACAATAAAATGAATTAAATGTTAATATACTGCTATTTAAATTAAGATAAATTTATTTTCAAATAAATTTATAATTCTTTTTGGAGGTGTTTTTGTGCTTATAAATTCAGATAAGCTTGTATCAATTTCAGAAGTCAATCAAAATTTTTCAAAAGTAATAAAACTTTTAGAACAGCATAAGTCACTTGTTATTTTGAAGAACAATAAACCAGTTTATATACTTCTTGACTATAAAAAATTTAAAGAAGAAGCAGGTAATTCTAGTTTAGACATAGACTTGCTTGCAAAGAGCATAATTAGAGATTCAAATAAATAAATTATTTTGGATTAAATATAAATTAAAGCCTCACTTTTTATAAAGTGAGGTTTTTAATTATCTTGCAAGTTTAGTAAAACATTTTCTGCAAATCTTTATCATTCCATTGTTTGCCTTTATTAAATCGCTGTCTAAAAATGACTTATTGCATATTTGACATATATTGACTAAATCTTTATTTTGTTTAAGCTTATATTTGATTTTTTTGTTACTTGGATATGTATATTCTATAGGCTTTATATTGTTTGCCCTTTTATTTATAGAATAATGCATTTCATATTCACTTTCGCAAAATATCTCAAGTTCAAACCTTGGATTTTCCTTATCATAATACTCTTCAATTATAAGCCTTCTTATTTGAGCATCATTTACGATTATTCCACTTTTTTCGATGCCATCAAAGATACTCTTTGTAATATTATTTGTGTCAGGATGCCTTTTCTCTGATTTATAATATACTTTTAGAATAGCTATAATGGATTCTGTAATTAATATACCAGGATTTTGCAGCTTTGCCTCAAAAGCTATTTGGTCTTCATATATTGCATATCTGTCATGATATTTGCCACTATTATAAGGCAGAATTGCTCGTCCTTTTAAATTAAATAGTTTAAAGTTAGATTTTGAAATAGGTGACCCTTTAATGATGACTTTTGCATAATTTTTCATATATTAACACCTTTTTATATGGTATGTAAACCAATAATGATTTATACTAGTATAGGGAAAACGGGATAATTTATTGTACATTTAAAGATTATAGCACTAAAAAGGACTAAAAGGTGAAAAAATGTGTAAAGACTTAAATGTTTTAGCTATTGAAACAAGTTGTGATGAAACAAGCTGCAGTGTTGTTAAAAATGGAAGAGAATCTCTTTCAAGCATAGTATATAGCCAAATTAAGACCCACGAAAAATTTGGTGGAGTAGTTCCAGAAGTTGCTTCAAGAATGCATGTTGAGTCTATCTATGTTGTAGTTCAAAAAGCGCTTTTAGAATCTTCTCTAAATTTTTCTGATATTGATTTAGTGGCTGTAACATATGGTCCTGGTCTTGTTGGAGCGCTTTTGGTGGGAATTCAGTATGCTAAAGGAATTGCTTTTGCTATAAAAAAACCATTAATAGGAGTAAATCATATTGAAGGTCATATTTGCTCTAATTATATTGTCCACAAAGATTTAGAACCTCCATATTTAGGACTTGTGGTATCTGGGGGACATACTTTTATAATTCATGTTAAAGATTACACTAGTTATGAAATATTAGGAGAGACTAAAGACGATGCCGCAGGAGAAGCTTATGATAAAGTAGCTAGAGTGCTTGGGTATGAGTATCCTGGAGGGCCTAAAATTGATGAATTTTCAAAACTTGGAAATGAAAATTTTATAAAATTTACTAGAGCGAAATTTTCAAATGGAAATAGTTTAGATTTTTCATTTAGTGGAATTAAATCTGCTGTTATAAATTATTTGCATAATTCGACGCAAAAGGGGATAGAAGTAAATTCTTATGATGTAGCAGCATCATTTCAAAAATCCGTAGTTGAGTATTTAATTGACAATACAATTGAAGCAGCAAAAAGGACAAAATTAAATAAGATTTCTTTAGTCGGAGGAGTATCTGCTAACTCTTATTTAAGGGAAAAATTAAAAAATAGATGTAAGGATTTAAACTATGAATTATATTATCCTACTCTTGATTTGTGTACTGATAATGCAGCTATGATTGGAAGTGCTGGATATTATAGATTTATTAATGGATATACCTCTAATTTTGACTTAAATGCATCTCCAAATTTAAAACTTAATGTATAGAAAGTGAGGCGAAATATGTTTTCTTTTAGTGATGAAAATATAGAAAATCATGATATCACTAATGAGAAGCTAAATTTGAAAAGTGATTTTTCTTTTGATGAACAATTTGAGGAAATATTGCATGATTTAATGTCATCAATAAACATCATATTGCTTGGGGAAAATATTATTTCAAAGAAAATTTCTAAAGAAACCACAGAAGTCATAGGTAAATATTTAAAATCTATTAGATTTAATAGCTACAGAATTATTAATCTAGCTAATAGCATAAATAGCATACATCCTCACAATGTCAGTAAAACTTATGATAAAGATGACTTCATTACATTTAATATAGCTGAAGTAATTGAAAATTTAACTATTTCATTTACGCCATATATTGAAAAGAAAAATATAAATTTAAAATTTATAAAAAGTGAAGAAGAGATAAATATTTGCTCAGACATTAAAAGCATAGATAGAATTATTAGCAATTTAATTTATAATGCTGTTAAGTATACAAATGAAAATGGAAATATAACTATAACGTTAAATAGCTTTGATAAGAAATACGTAGAAATTGAAGTTTGTGATGATGGAATTGGAATACCTAAACAAAATATACCTGGTATATTTTTAAGAAAAGAAAAAGTTAATAAAACTTCAGAAGGATTAGGAATTGGTTTGTATATTGCTAAAGAAAAGGCTCAAATGCTTGGAGGAGATATAAAACTTGAAAGCACACTTGGAAAGGGAAGTAAGTTTACAGTGAGTCTACCTTTTATAGAGTCCTTATGAGCTAAATATTAAAATTACATTTATTGGTATATTCTTGATTATAAAACATGTAATTGTTAATACTTTAATAGAATGGTTTATAATTTAGGAGGACTTAAAATGAATAAGGTTTTATTAGTTGGTAGATTAGCTACTGATCCAGAGCTTAAAGTAAATAACGAAACACAGAAATTTTATTGTAACTTTAAATTAGCTGTTGACGGTCACTATAAAAAGAATGCAGAAAAAGAAAAAATCTTCTTTAAGATACTATGTTATGGAAAAACAGCAGAAGTTGCTTCAAACTATTTAACTAAAGGTTCACTCATCAGCTTAACGGGAAAGATTAATTTTGGTTCTTATACAAACGAGGCAGGGGAAAAGAAATATTATACTAGCATTTTAGCAGATGACATACAATTCTTATATTTAAAAAAGAAAGAAATATCATAAATAAATAAGCTGCCCATTTAAATATGAGCAGCTTTTAAATTATACTCTTAAATATTTCCATCTTCCTTTATTAAGCCTATTTAAATATAAGAAAGATCTAATGCTAAAATCTAAAAATATTCCTATCATTACACCAATTAATCCAAAATTAAAGAAACGAATTAAGATGTAAGAAAACCCTAATCTAAGGGACCAAAATGCAACAAGAGCAGTGAAGAGTATATATTTTAAATCACCTGCAGACCTTAAAGTAGAGGCTATTATATTTGATAGTCCAATAAAAGGTTCTATTAACGAAAAGCCAATTAAAGTTGTAATAGCAAATGGAAGAACTTTTTCATCGCATTTGTAAAGACCTAAAAGGATATTTGAGAAAGCTACCTGTAAAAATCCCATATAAAGCCCTATTAAAATCCCAAGCTTTGTGCAATACTTAGCATACTTTTCAGCAAGAGAATAATTTTCCATGCCAAGGCTTTGACCTACTAGAGTTGTGGTAGTAATAGAAAGCCCCATTATAGGCATAAACGCAATGTTGTGAACATTACCTCCAATTTGGTATCCTGCAAGTACAAATCCATTTTTATCTAATGATATTATTAAAGTTTGAAGAAATAGAAACCCTCCTTGCATAATGAAATTTTCAAGTAAAGAAGGTACCCCTACTTTAAATATTCTCTTTATTATATTCATATCTATTTTGTATTTTATATTTAAATCAAAACAAATTTTTCTCTTTTTAGAAAATAAGGTTAAAAATTTAAGAGTAGCTCCAAGAATTCTAGACACATTAACTGCAATAGCTGCACCTGTAATGCCGAGGCTTGCTATATTTATAAAACCTAAATTTATACCACGGACAAAGAGAATATTTAAAATTACATTTACGATATTTACCAATATGGATATGAGCATTGGAGTTTTTGTGTCACCAGCTCCTTTTTGTGCTCCTGATATTATGAGATCCATAACGATAAATGGAATACCAATGACTGTAGCTTTATAGTATGTATAAGTTAAGTTTAAAACATTAATTTCAAGGCCATTATAAAATATATCTATAATTTGTTTGTAAAAGATTGAAGCAAATAAGAAAAAAACTATAGATACAACTGCTCCAATTACAATTGATTGAAAAAGAGTACTTATAGCTTTTGAATGTTTATTTTGACCTATAAACCTAGCTATTAAAACAGTACATCCTGTGGATAGAGCGGCAAAGATAACTTGATATAGTCCAAATAAAGTTGTGACAATTCCAACAGAAGAGGTATACTCTGCACCTAGCCTTGAAATAAATATTGTAGTAATCATGCCTACAAGCATAACCAAAAACTGTTCGGAAATGCTAGGCCAAGCAATTGATAAAATGCTTTTATAAATTTTCTTATCATCTTTTCTTACATAAAAATATGTAATTACTGAAAGCCCTATAAATACTATTATTGACAATATAAGTTTTAGAATGCCATTCATGAAAATCACCTCAAAAATTTATAGCTAAATAATGCAAATTATATCTATTGATCTAAAAGCTTTCTTTATTATAATATAAAAAATCGTAGAATAGTACAAATTTATTCAATTATTATATATTTTAATAAATTAAAAAATTAATAGTTTTTGGTTATAATATAATGTCGAAATAAACAAAACATATGTTCTTGAAATCTTAATTAAAATAGATGATAATATATTTGAAGCAATAATAATTTTTATTTTAATTTTCTTCTGGTTTAAGCCTTGAAAGAGGCTTCTTTTTATTTTTTTAAAATAACTACCTTTCTTTTAAAGCTCTTGCTAATTGTAATAAGTGAAGATGAAAATAAAACTCCTATGGATATAGCACCTGCAATGCATATAGCTTCAAAGATGCCATTTGCAGCAGAAGATATGTCATTGTTTATAAAATATGTCATGGCAAAATAAATTTTACTTCCTGGAACCAGACAAATTATTCCACATAAATTAAATGTTAAAACTGGGTACTTTAATATTATAGCAAAACATTCGCTTAAAATACCAGCTACAAAAGCAGATATTAAATATGCAAGCAAATTTAAATCATTATTGCTTAGAATTTCAAAAACAATCCAAGTTATACAAGATATAAATGAGCAAAAGAATAAGTTTTTGCCTCTTATATTAAACAATACTCCAAAACTAAAGGTTGCAATAAATGAGAATATAGCATCAGTCAATATAGTCATAATATTTTTCCTCCAAGAATATTTTTAAACAAAGTCAGGATAAAACCTGTGCCAACAGCTATTGAAACACCTATTACTATGGCTTCTACAGCTCTTGAAAGCCCTGATGAAAAATCACCAGTTAAAGTATCCCTTATGGAATTTGTGATGGCTATACCAGGAAGCAAAAGCACAACACTTCCAATTATGACCACATTATAATTTATTCCAGGTATGATTAAAAAGGAAATTATAGCAATCAGTGACACTAAAGCACCAGAAAAGATATTGCCCATAAAATAATTAATTTTACTTGTAAAAATTATTTGAAATATCTTTAAAATAAAACCGATGAAAAACGAAATAAATGCATCAACAAAACTTCCTTTAAATAATAACGTAAAGCCACAAGCAGCTAAAGCAGAAAAAAACACAGATTTATAATTTTTAATGTTGTTGTTGTTCTCTATATTATTTATTTTTATTTCTAACTCTTTAATTGATAAGGGTTTATCTAATATACCTCTTGAAAGATTGTTGATTTCAATTACTTTTTGTAAATTCAACTGTCTAGATGTTACTCTACGCATAGCGCTATAGTTTTTATTACCATAGGATACATTTAAAAAAATAATAGATGGCATGGCAAAACTATTTATATTAAAAAAACCGTAAGAAGCACACAATCTGCTTGTTGTATCCTCTACCCTGTATATTTCAGCTCCATTTTTTAGCATTATTTCACCTGCAGTGCAAATTAATGATAATATTTTATCAACATCCATAAATAACTCCTTAATTTATATGATTGTTTATTGTATTTAAATTTTTAATAGTTTATTCAAAAAATATTTTTTTATAAGTTTGCATAAATTAAAAAGGAAAGTTATAATAAAACTATGCGTTCAAATAGGAATTTTGAATAGACTTAAAGTAGAAACGAAAATAGAGGTGTAATTATGGAAAACTTAAAAAGAGAAGATGAGGAACTTTTTAAAATAATTAATGAAGAACACGAAAGAGAAGAAGAAACTATAGAACTTATTGCTTCTGAAAACTTTGTGTCAAAAGCTGTGCTTGAGGTCAATGGCTCAGTTCTTACAAATAAATATGCAGAAGGTTATCCTGAAAAAAGATATTATGGTGGATGCCAAATAGTTGATAAAGCAGAAAACTTAGCAAGAGATAGAGTATGTAAGATATTTGGGGCAGAACATGCAAATGTACAACCTCATTCTGGATCACAAGCTAATATGGCTGTATATATGAGCATTTTAAAGCCTGGCGATACAGTTTTAGGTATGAATTTAAGCCATGGCGGCCATTTAACGCACGGAAACCCTGTCAATTTTTCTGGAATTTTATATAAATTTGAGGCTTATGGAGTTAGTGAAGAAGACGAAAAAATTGATTATGAGGCGCTAAGAAGCAAAGCTATTGAAGTTAAGCCAAAGCTTATAGTTGCTGGAGCAAGCGCTTATTCTAGAATTATTGATTTTGAAAAGTTTGGTGAAATAGCAAACGAAGTAGGGGCTTACTTAATGGTGGACATGGCTCATATTGCAGGTATCATTGCAGCTGGGCTTCATCCAAATCCAGTTCCTTATGCTGACTTTGTAACATCTACTACGCATAAAACATTAAGAGGACCAAGAGGTGGACTTATTTTATGTAAAGAAAAATATGCTAAGGATATAGATAAAACTATTTTCCCTGGTATTCAAGGTGGACCTCTTATGCACACAATAGCTGCTAAAGCTCTAGCTTTTGGGGAAGCTATGAGACCGGAATTTAAAGAATATATGGAGCAAGTATTGAAAAACGCTAAAGTTTTAAGTGAAGAGTTAAAGAAATATGGCTTTAGAATAGTTTCAAATGGAACAGACAACCATTTAATGCTTGTTGATTTAACTAATAAAAATATTACTGGAAAAGATTGCGAGAGATTGCTTCAAGATAATAATATTACTGTGAATAAAAATACTATTCCTACTGAAAAACTTAGCCCATTTGTAACAAGTGGAGTGAGAATTGGAACTGCTGCAGTTACTACAAGAGGATTTAAAGAAGAGGAAATGAAAAAGATCGCTTATTTCATTAACTATGCTGTTGACCATAGAGAAGAAGATTTATCAAGCATTAAAAATGAAATTGTAGAACTTTGCAGAAAATTCCCTATTTATTAATAAATAAAAAGAGTCAGGCTTTAAAGTCTGATTTTTTTTATCAAGTAGAATAGTGGATTTTTAATGCTATTTTCACAATGTGCTGGAAATTTAAAAAAATATTTGCTAGTATTTTTTTAATATCTAATTTTTTTATAATTAAAGAGTGGTGATATATATATTAAAAGTTGCAATATGCGATGATAATATCAGCCATATTGACGATATTAAAAATTTACTAAAAAAATATTTGAGCATGGAATATGAAGTTTACGGCTTTACTGATGAATCAAATTTTTTAATGGCTATAAAAAAAGGCGAAGAGTATGATATTATTTTTCTTGATATGGTGCTTAAAAAAGCTGATGGTTTAACAATAGGAAGGTCAATTAATAAATATCTGCCAAAAGCTCAAGTAATTTTCATCACAGTGGATATTAACTTTTGTCAGGATGTACATGAAATAAATCATGCTTATTTTTTAGTTAAACCTGTTGCTGACGAAAAATTTAAAAAAGCTATGGTTAGAGCAATAAACTTAATGAGACAGTCTATGGGGAAGTATATTAATGCTGATACTGCAAATGGGAAGAAGAAGATTTATTTTAATTATATTAAATATTTTGAAAATTCTCATTATTATAGGAGGATACAAATTATTTTAGAGAATGGCCAGAAAGAAATTATGAGGTTTTATAGTAAACTTGATGATGTAGAAGAAACATTGCCAAGCCCTTTATTCATAAGATGCCATCAAAGCTTTATCATAAATGCCAGTAAAGTTACTGAGTATAAGGGGGATAAATTTATTTTAGAGGAAATAACTGTTAATATTACTAGAAAATACCGAAAAAGCGCTAAGAAAAAATATGAAGAATATTTATTAAGCGATTTTGATTGATATTACTCAATTAGACTTAAATTTATAATGAATTTTCGATAAATTTGTGATAAAATTTAAGATAACTATTAAATTGAGGTGGTTTTTATGTGCATATGCATTTAGCAGATACTAAAATAATTCCTCTTATATTGTTTGTGAATCACTTTATCATATATATGGTTAAAATGTACTTTGTCTTTACATTGTTAAAAAGAAGGTACCATTTTCTACTTTCTGTATTAATTTATACTTTTTATGCTATAATCGTTGCCTATCTTTCAATGTATATCTTTAGATACGATTATAGAAGGGCATTTGTAGAGTGTGGTGTTGGATTTGCTGTTTTTTTTATTTTATTTAAAGATAATAAATGGAAAATTTGTATAGCTGGAGCCTCTGTTTTTTTTGTATCAGTTTTTTCGGAGATGAGCGCTTTTTTTACCGTAATTGGAGAATATGATTTAAATTATTTTGCATTTGATAATTTACATAATTTAAATAAAATTATATTAGTTCTCGTTTTAATAAATATTTATACAGTTTTAATATATAGCATAATTTTAAAACCTCTTAAGCGTATTATTTCATTTTATTCTAGTAAAAGCGATATTTTTATTTCATTGTACATTTTTGTAGAAATTGTAAGCTTGTATTTTATGCTTTCTTTTTATTGGAACAATAAAACGATACAAATTGATTCTAAGTATATTGTAATATATTTAATTTTACTTGCTATTTCACTTGTGATGATTATATTAGTTATTAACAATACTATTGTAAAAGAGCAAGAAAAATCTGAGGGAAGGCAAGAAAAAATTGTAAATCAATATAATTTAGAAATAATCACTCAATTTGAAAGACTCAAATTATTTAGGCACGATTATATTAGCCAGCTACAGACCATATATGCTATGCTTATAAATAATAATAGCAAAAAAGCAATTGAGTTTATTGAGGCTATAAATTTAGAAATAAATAAGCTGCCTATTATTTTAAACACAGGAAACGAAGTTGCTGATGCTTTACTATATTATAAAGTTGCATATTGTAAGGAGCATAACATTAGAATGGATGTATCTGTAAAGTTTCCAAGTTCTCTTAAAATCTCGGATGTTGATTTAAACAACCTTATTGCTAATTCTATAAATAATGCAATAAAAGGCTGTGAGGATTTTGATGATAAATATATAATTGTTGAAACAAAGAAAAAGGGTGGATATTTTGTATGGATTGTGAAAAATCCTAGCAATAAATACATTGATGGGGACCTCGCTACTTCAAATATCGATATAAAGAACCATGGACTTGGCACTAAAATATTAAAGATCATAGCTAAAAAATATGGTGGAGATGCTTATTTTACATGCGAAAATTGTGAATTTGTTTGTATGATATATTTAAGAAATTCTGAAGACAATTAATTTTCTAGATGGAGTGCACTTATGAAATTTATGAAAAATAGAATAATAATAAATAAAGGCTAAAGTTATATTTAAAAGTGAACTTTAGCTTTTTTCATATGGTAGGAATCTAATAAATTTAAATTTGTGATGAATTTATGATTTATTTATGTTAAAATTTAAACTAACTATTAAAATGAGGTGATTTCTATGGTGAATATGGTGATGATTTACAAATATATATATGGTTTTAGATTTTACAGACTACATACCTTTTAATTAAAAGGAAAGGCTTTATGTATGTGCATCTAGCACAGGACAAAATAATTCCCTTTATATTGTTTGTGAATCATTTTATCATATATATGGTTAAAATTTATTTTGTTTTTAAGCTTTTAAAAAGACGATATCCCCTTTTGGTTTCTGTATTAATCTATACTTTGTATTCTATAACTATTGCGTACCTCTCAATGTGTGTTTTAAGGTATGATTATAAAAGGGCGTTTGTAGAGAGTGGTGTTTGCATTGCTACTTTTTTTATTTTATTTAAAGATAGTAAGTGGAAAATTTGTATAGTTGGAGCTTCTGTTTTTTTTGTAACAGTTTTTTCAGAGATGAGCGCTTTTTTTACTGTAATTGGGAAATATAATATAAATTATTTTTTATATACTAATTTAATTAATTTAAATAAAATTATATTAATTCTTATTTTTATAAATATTTATACAGTTTTAATATATAGCATAATTTTAAAGCCTCTTAAGCGTATTATTTCCTTTTATTCTAGTAAAAGCGATATATTTATTTCATTATACATTTTTGTAGAAGTTATAAGCTTGTATTTTATGCTTTCTTTTTATTTGAACAATAAAATAATACAAACCGATTCTAAGAGCTTATCCCTAAATAACATCACATTTACGAAAAGCAATAAAAGCAAAGGCAAACATAAGTAGTCCTAAATAAGAAGCATCTGTTTTCTCAAATCGTATAAGTAACTTACGAAAGCGATTAACCCAAGAATGACTT